>DATMMJ010000657.1:0-7331 GCA_035569795.1 Puia sp.
TTATAATTTGCCCCCTAAACCAGCAACTTTTAATCATCGACTAATTGTGGTAATTTTGAGATATGAAAAATGCAGATAATATTGACTATTTACCCAGTTATGCCTTTTGGGATGTAAACCGCGAAAACCTGGATTTTTCACGAGATAAGAGTTTTATTATATCCCGGCTTTTCGAGCGTGGCAAACTCGATGATGTACTTTCTGTTACTATCATGTATGGCAAAGATGAGATAGGAGTTGTTTTACGAAATAACAAATATCTGAGCAGACAAGGTCTATTCCTTGCTCACGCATTACTTGGATTACCTTTACAAGACTTTAAGGCCTATGCTGCATTTAAACACCATTGACCAACCGCTTTTTCAAGTATTGTCAGATCTTTCACGGTTGCCAGAATTATCAAATTTTTCCCTAGTTGGCGGCACAGCGCTTTCCCTTCAAATCGGCCACAGGAAATCAGACGATCTTGACTTTTTTACAGACCGGTCATTTGACTTGCAGGAGGTAAAAAATGCCATTTTACGATACAACCCGAAAGTTGTTTTCTTGATTGAAACAACACAAGGTTTTAGCCTTAGTTTACCTCTCGCAGGTTTAGTAGAAGATAGCCGGAAACTGGATATCTATAGCTGGGCCGTAAAGTTCATCCGACCTGTTAAAGTGGTAGACCAGATCAGGTTAGCCAGTTTAGAAGACATAGCAGCATTCAAACTGGATGCTATCTGCCACAGGAAGGCAAAAAAGGATTATATAGATATTGCTGTTTTGTTGGAAAAATATTCTTTTGGGCAGATGATTGATTTTTACAAAGAAAAATTTCCGATGAATGATAGAAGGATTGTTTTGGGCCAAATACTCGATACTGAAGGATTAGAAAATTCGGCGGAACCCGTAATGCTTATTAACCTTTCCACCGATCACGCTATTCAGCAAATAGAGCAAAAAGTCAAAGCCTATTCCAATGAGAAAATAAAGGAAATGGATTTGCTAGAAAAAGACCGATTTCTGAAAATCTCTGATTTGTTAAAAAGACGCAATGAAGAGAACCAAAACAAAAAAGGCAAATCGCTTTAATTAAACCTGTAAATTTTTATACCTGTTTTGATTTGTTGATTTATTCATTGAAATGGAAGCTATTTAACCTACTCAATTGGAATTTATCAAAATATTTGCCGAAATATATTTTTCATTCATAATTATTTTTTTACCTCAGATAAAGCTAAACTCTTCACAGGAATTATTTTAATAACCATTCCGACTATCCAGTATGGAGGCTATTTTTTACTTCAATTAATAAGCGGCAAAGCCAAGCCAGCATTAACAGATTCCAAAAATCAATGTTTAGGGCAGGGCACGCTTATGCAGGCGAATTAGTCGTACTTGCAATTGTTGCTCAATCATTGGTGGATAGTGTCAATGTTGCCACATTTACTGAAAATTTTCTCAGGAGAATAGGGTTCCCAGTATCAGCGATATTGGTGAGCGGTGGTTTTTTTGCCTCAGCAAGTGGCAATAATGTGGTTAAACCCAATTCTTATATTGTCATACTCTATCTTGGAGTAGTTCTACTAGGGCTCGTTTCAATTTTTCCTGTCATTGTACTACTTAAAAGCGCCATAATCTAAAGACAATAAAAATATTTTTTTCGTTTCCTTAGAGCGCTAAACTATTGAGGTTTTGAAAATGATCATTGCAAAAGAAAAAGACAAAGAGAAACAGATTTCAAATAATATGGGAATGAAAGATCGCAGATGAAATTAAAAAAGCGGGGCTTACTAAAAATAAAAAGCTATTTGTTTGGATTGCAGTAGATGAGTTGGCTTTTGCAGCAGCCAATATGCTCTAGCCCTAAACCAAATATTTATGTATTACCAACTACCTGATAACAAAATCTAAAAGGAGACCGTAGCATACCAGCGTTTTCATTTTGATCAATTCCAACCGATTATCAATTGATCTGTGTCCTCAGATATTCCATGAGACTCTTCAGTCCATATTTCAAAGCCTAAATGGTATCCCACGTCCATATATTTGATGATTCTGTGATCTGACGTTTCGCCGGTTTCTTTTCCAGCATCTAAAGCAATTTTAAAATAATGCACGTCAGCTTCCACAACGTTGTATATTTTATCCTTTGAATGGGTAAAATCGGAAGTCTCTGATTTGTATCTGATTGTATCTCCTACGAGAACTATTTCGCCGGGATTTAAGGATTTCCACATAATAAATGGATAAAAAATAAAATCATTTCATGCAATGAATAAAGTCAGAAGCAATATTACAGTGCAAAAATTATACCATACCCAACCCTGCAAGGTAGAATAGCGACTTGCCGACTTTGATTGCGGTGAGACCGAGAAATGTGCCGGTGGTGTTTTGTTTTTAAGGTGGTCGACTGACGCGAAATTATCTTGTTTTACTTTCTTGTTTTACATTTATTCTAAGTGCTCCGAAATAGTTTTACACGCTGCACCGCTATATCTCTTCCTTATGGTCGATAAGAAACTGATATGTTGTTGAAATACAAAAATAAAATGACGCTTGACCCGGAATGGTACATTTTTTGTTTAATGACCACTACTACCCAATTATTTTTTATATAATGCCAATGTCCTCAATGGATAGTTCATTTCTTCTCTTGTCAATTGGTTAACTAATAAAACAAACAACTATGAAAATTAAAAGAAACATTTTTTTTGGTTTTGTATCTATGTGTTTGATCGCAGCTTGTGTAATTACTGCATGTAACAAAGAAAGCTCGCATGGATCAACCACTACGCCGCCGGGCATGCAAAAAGTGACGGTCTCCCTCAACGATGGACCACTTGACAGCATCACTAGTGTTGTGGTAGATATACGCTTCGTGGAAGTAAAAGTGGATACCGGAAAAGTACATCATGATGATGACTATTACAATGACGATCACGAAGGGGAGGATCACCGCCATGAAGGTGATGAAGAACATCATGGTGATCAATTTGGCAAATGGGATACCTTGAGCATAACACCCGGGTTATACGACCTTTTAAAATTGAGAAATGGTATCGACACATTAATTGCAAGCGGATTTTCCCATATAGGTAAAATCACAAAAATCAGGATAACCCTGGGTCCCAACGACTCTCTGACAACGGACAGTGTACATGTTTTCCCACTTCCTATTTGTGATGGCAGCCCTTACGTTTATGCTAATATCAGGTCAAATTCCATTGATAGTTTACCCGGAGGACAATTTGCCATTCATATTGATTTTAATGTAGCCAAATCCATTGATTATGATGATGGCCAGTATTGCCTAAGGCCGGAGATAAAAGTATATTGCAGAAAAAATTCCGGAACTATTGAAGGCATTGTTCATCCAGAGGATTCCCGTCCGCACGTGATGATATTTAACAGTAGTGATACGGCCTATGCCATGCCCGAAGACGAAGGGAATTTTGAAGTGCGCGGTTTATCGGCCGGCAGCTATACTGTTTCGTTTTTGGCGCAGTCGCCATTTAAAGATACAACCCTTCTGAATATACAGGTGCAAAATGGAGTGGAGACTAGACTGCCGACCATTACATTGCACCAGTAGGTATTTGTTTTCAATCCACGTGATAGACAGCCGGTTCATTTTTGGACCGGCTGCTATAGTGCGCCAGGCATGTATATCAGCTATAGGGTGCAAGTCCCGAAGACGCTTGACAGTAGGAAGTCATAGCCAAGAGCAAGGGTGTTGTGGGCGACCACAAATCTGAAGGAAGCTGGCGGCAAACGTTCGAGCTTACGAACAGAAACAGCATAAAAGGCGGGGTTGTATGGATGATGTTGCTAAAGAAACAGAAGTCCCATACTGTACGGAATACGACCACGTAAATACTGAAGCTGGATGAACGGAAAGCGGATATACTTACCCTGGGAGGTCTGCGAGCGAATTTTCGTTCAAAGCAGAAGTCAGCCGACGCCATAGTAGGACCGAAACGAGCTATCCCCCGATACAAAGGGCAAGGATGGAAGTCTCACAGACAAACCGAAGGGCAGAATGTTAGAACAGGCGAAGAAATTAAGAAGTCTGTAACGAAGCGAAGACAACCGAAACGCATCAGAGAACTTTTAAATTGAGCTGGAAGCCGGTAGTGGAAAGCCATATAAAAGGAGTTGAGCGGAGTTACGCGACCAATAAGGACAACGCCGGATGCAAACCAATTTTTTTTTAGAAGTATGCTGGAAGAAATACTAGACAGGCGGAACATTGAAAAAGCTCTTGTTCAGGTTGAAAGGAACAAGGGGGCAGGAGGCGTAGATGACATGGGGAGTGAAGAACTTCGGTCATACATCAACGTTAACTGGCAAAGTCTGCGTCAAAGTATTATGGAAGGCAGGTATCGACCAAGTCCCGTGCGGAAGGTAGAAATACCCAAACCGCAGGGAGGAGTGAGGATGCTGGGTATCCCAACAGTCGTTGACAGAATGCTGCAACAAGCAATCCACCAATGGCTGAGCCCACGATACGAACCGGAATTTTCTGGGAACAGTTATGGGTTCAGGGAAGGCCGAAATGCACATCAGGCGGTAGAGCAGGCAAAGAAGTATCTGAACGAAGGTAAAGAGTGGATAATAGAATTAGATCTGGAGAAATTCTTCGATCGGGTGAACCACGACAAACTGATGGGCATGCTGGCAAAACAGGTGAAGGACAAGCCAACGCTGAAGCTCATACGTAGTTACCTGAACAGCGGGATCATGGAAGGAGGTATGGTAAGTCAACGGATCGAAGGGGTTCCTCAAGGAAGCCCACTCAGCCCGTTGTTGTCCAATATCATGCTGAATGAATTGGACAAGGAGCTACAGACAAGAGGCCACAGTTTTGTGCGTTACGCGGACGACTGTAGTATCTACGTGGGGAGCGAGAAATCCGCAGAGCGGGCACTGGAAAGTATAACGGGATACATTGAAGGCAAGCTAAAACTAAAAGTAAACAGGGAGAAAACAAAAGTGAGCCGTCCGGTACAAAGCACGCTGTTGGGGTTCTCCTTTTTCCGAAGTGCAGGGAAATGGGAGATAAGAATATCTTCTAAATCACTGAAGCGGATCAAAGAGAAAATAAAGGGTAAAACGAAACGCAATGATCCATCCAATGCACAAGAGAAGATAAAGAAGATGGAAGCGATGATAAGGGGATGGGTTAATTATTTTTCGATAGCCCGTGCAAAGAGCGTGATGCAGGAGTTGGATGAAATGGTGCGTATCAGAATACGAATAGGCATCTGGAAACAATGGAAAAGCCCAAAGACACGAATAAACAACCTGAAGAAATTAGGAGTAAGCAAATATCAAGCGTATCGATGGGGAAACAGTAGTTTAGGGTACTGCCGAGTAGCACATAGCCCAGTTTTGTGCACGACACTTAACAACGCGCACTTCCAAAGGATGGGATACACTGGTTTTCGTAATTACTTCTATTGGAAAAAGGAGCAACAACTAAAATTATTCTAACAAACCGCCGTATACCAGACCGGTACGCACGGTGGTGTGAGAGGACAGGTAGCGAATTAATCGCTACCTTCCTACTCGATTTAAATAGACCCCCTTCAAAGTATCTACTCCAGTTCACCCGGTTTTTTTTACCTCCGCAATAGCATAAATTTTAAAAACAATAACGAAGGTGGCATCCCTTCCAGAACTTCTTCCAAGAATCAGGTATTTGAAATTGGACTTAGATTATGGCCTTAAATAAAATGATGCTATTTTTTTTTGAGTCCTCACTGTGCATCCATAAAGGTTTGAACGGATAGGCAACGAAATTATCCATTGGCAACATTGTTCTTTTATAGAGTACTTTTAAAATAATGTATCGACCTATTTCAATAGCACTGGAGATAGGGATATTCAACCCTTGAAATAATCTGAGGATACTTTTTTTGGGAGTGTTAAACGTTTGGTCTTTTCCGATGTCCAAAAGCAGTTCAAGCGAGTATTGAAATAAAAATCTTTAGCAATGATAATTTTGCCTTCATTCTGTTAGTCTAAAATTGGTAAGAGGGATGTACAAATTCTACTTTTTTAGCTTCTTGTTACTCTGCTCAATTCTTAACGCGCAAAATATAAAAGCGCAGGACTCTACGTCTGTAAACAAAGACTCAATTAATCTTAGTACTGCAGATTCAATATCCCTGATGGATTTTAAAGATTCGATTGATGACCTGATTTCAGTAAAATCCTATTTTATGGCCTCATTAGGTTACCTGAGTAATAATGTATACCTCGGGCGCAAAGATTCTATTGCTACTCCGTATATAACACCGATGGTTGGTTATTATCATAAATCGGGCCTATATATCAATGCATCGGTATCCTACCTTCCTACAGCGGGACAAAGCCGTATTGACCTTTTTACAATTGAATCGGGCTATAGCTTTAAATCAGGGAGCCTTGATTGCCAGGTAAGCGCTTCAAAATTTTGGTATAACAGTGCAAGCTATAATGTGCGATCGGAATTGAAAGGAAGCATTTCATTTTTTAATGCTTACGATTTTGGATTCATAAAACCCACGCTCATGCCCGCTTTGAATATTAGCAATAAAATTGATTTTGCATTAACGATGGGCCTGGAGCATACTTTTTATCTTGATGACGGCGCTTTTGATATAACACCTACAGTAAATGCAAATGCAAGCACCGAGAATTTTTACAGCTCGTACTATAAAGTGAGGAGGTATTCGATAAAAAGAAATAAGACAACAACCATAGTTAAAGGCTCCGTTTCAGGCGAAGTGATTGATGCAGGGCAATTTAAAATACTGGATTACGAATTCACGGTCCCTTTGAACTATACGATAAAAAAATTCACTTTTAATTTCACGCCCGTGTTTGCAATTCCTGTTAGCCCTTCAGTGGTAACTATCACCACAAGAATACCAAACCAACCCCCAAAAATAAGAACGTTCCGGGAAAAGCTGGGCAGCTCTTTTTTCTTTCAAGCGACCCTGACATATAAATTTTGAATTCTTTTTTTGACCCTCCTTTATAATTGCCCGATATTTTCATTGACTCTTTCGGCCTTGTATCCTTCTGTGCAAGACGCCGTAAATTCCTTATTGTATTTTGAGGTGATGACCCCGTCACGATGAAAAAAGCCAGGGATAGTACCCCGGCTTTTTAAAAAAAAGATTAGATCATGCGCCCCAATGGCCAGACGTCCATTTCCAACCGCCCTTGGTATTTCGCCAATATCCGTTGTACCACCTTACCCCTTCGCGTCGCCTTTCCCAGCGGCCCTCCGTCCAGTGGTATCCGCCACCAGACCACACCCAATCGCCGCCGATCCAGATATGCTCCTGTGATGGGGG
>DATMMJ010000658.1:0-2587 GCA_035569795.1 Puia sp.
CCGTGCTATTGATGTGTTTGCCCCCCACTTCAAATCTTGACATGTTTATTTTAGCTGAATTGAAAGGAAGATAGTTGAAATCATTAGCTGTCTTGGCGATTATCATCGCAGGGGTAAACCCGGCAAACTCTTTTCGTGAATAGGCAATCTCTGCAACTCCTTCTGCGTTGGTTGAAGCCATTCCCAACACTTGATTGTTTGCTCCATACGCAATCATGTTCACGCCCGGCAAAGCATTTGCATTCTTTAGGGAATTTGCAAAAACCAGGATTTTTTCTTTCCCTTCTTTTGCTACAAGGCCAATGTCTGATATGGAAACAAAACGACTGTCGCGTACCCAATTATCCTGTGTTGAACGGATCATTATGTGATATATGCCTTTAAAATCGGGCAACTTATCATCAATAGTAAAATGGAACAAACGGCTGTTGCCATATATTGGCAAAGATCGCGTATCAATTTCCTGTTGAAAAATAATATCGCCTGAGGTTGCATCACTTCCTTGATCATAATACCCATCTTCGCCAATATATTCATTGCGGGTTTCACGCGGGTAATATCCGTTGCGCTGAGCAGTCAGCAAATTATTTTCGTAAATCTTTGAAACGACCAATTTTGCTTTCTGCACATTGGTGATCTTCACCTCAATATTTTTTTGGCCATCTCTTGAGAGATAAACGCTTTTGCTGCTCGCAAAACTGATGGATGGCTCCAATTTCCCAAAAGCGAGATTGCCGTTGTAATCCTCTTTCAAAATTCCGCCAATCCTGCCTCTCAGGCCTTTAGCAATAGCAAGTTCATAACTTTTAGCAACATCAAAATGGTCGCTATGTATCAAAAACCCATCATCTTGTATTTCGACGGTAAATTTAACAGTAGGCGTCAGCGTTATGAACGAAGAAATGCCTGGAGCAACAATCTGTTGGCTCGTTGTTACTTTCACAGTTCCAGTGGTGCCATCATGTTCTGTTGAAACGGAGTTGATGTGCAAAACAAGTGGAGATGAAAGGTAAGTTCTTACATCCGTCTTTTCTGGCGTACCGTTCAGGCCGCCTTCAGGTACAAGACCCTTATCAATGCTAATTTTGGCTTCATAATCTTCATCCTGCATTTTTAAATTCAGTAAACGAACCGAAATTTTATTGGTAGCAGATAATGTTTGAAGATTGTAATTAACGGTTTGCCCATTAACCGTCAATTGTAATTTCTCTTTTAATAAACTGGGGTTAACTGGATAATTAAAGATTAAATCAAGCTGGGGGAGCGCCGTGTTGCTGTGCTCATCCTGCAGAATCCAGGATACATTGGTATTCTCTAAAATCAGGTCAGCTGTATGAAAAGTGATGTTGTCAGTTTTTGAAATTTTTCCATATCCAGTAGATTGCAAAATATCGCCGTTGAATTTTGCTTTAAAAGTAGTGGCTGGGAGCAAGGGCTTCGACGGGGAGAAAACCAGTTCATCGGGATGCTCCCACCGAAAACGACCGGGAATTTTTGGTTCGAATGCGATGTATTCGGTAGAGTCCCACTGGTTGAGCAAAGAATCTTTTACCAACGGTTTGCTGAACCTGAAAGTAAGATTGCCAAGCTGTTCCACTTCATTTTTTGCATTAGTATAATCTAAACTAACCGTGTTACGGTTACAGGCAGACAAAAAAATAATCCCGATTGCAATCGGGATAGACAGACATATTTTAATACGCATATAATGGCCAGGTTGAAAGAGTGATGTATGTTGTTCTGAAAAGGTGTGTTAAAGTACAAAAAGCAAATAAAAAAACCTCATTATTCTCTTGCATCAGGATAATAAAGCGGGAATTTAGCAGAACAAAAGCTACGGAGGATGACTTGAAGAATTCATAAATAGTTTAGGGAAATTTGCAGACGAAAATTACATCAACAACAAATCAGTTTGCAAACGCTGGGAGATAAGAATTTGTTAATTCAACAAAACACAATGTAGATAAGGGTTTCAGGAAGTATTACTTTTAGACAGGAATGCGCATCACAAAGCATCATATAAAAACATTTTTCAAAAGATTATTAATAACAATCTCAGTTATTGTTATTCTTTTTATCTTATTGAATCTGATTTTCCCCTTGCCGGATAAAATAGAATATTCCACAATAGTAACCGACAGTAAAGGAGAAGTGATCCACGCATTTCTTACTAAAGACCAGCAATGGCGCATGAAGACGGAATTGAGTGAAATCTCTCCCCTGCTCCGCAAAGCAATTATTGAAAAAGAAGACAAATATTTTTATCATCATTTTGGTGTTAATCCGATCGCTTTGTTGAAATCTTTTTTTAAAAATGTTTTCAGAATGAAGCGCACTTCGGGCGCGTCCACCATCACGATGCAGGTTGCCCGGGCGCTTGAGCCAAAACGAAGAACCTACCTGAATAAATTTGTCGAAATGTTCCGTGCGGTACAACTGGAAACCAAATACAGCAAGGATGAAATTCTTCAAATGTATCTTAATCTCGTTCCTTACGGCAGCAATATTGAGGGCGTAAAATCAGCCTCTATTTTATATTTTAAAAAGAACCCAGACCATTTGTCACTGGCCGAGATAACTGCGCTTT
>DATMMJ010000659.1:0-3431 GCA_035569795.1 Puia sp.
TCGGAATTCGGAGTAAAAACAGAGGTTCACGCGTTTTGGGGGTTGTTTATAACTTTATCGTAGACCAGGGCTGGATATACCGTGCAGATGGTCTCAGCGCGCCAAAATGGACTTTATAAGCGTACTGCGGGCAATATTTCAGCTTGGGTCTTATTTAGTAACAAGAGCCCGGACAAATAGGTCTTTTCTATCTAATATTGAATCTCAAAATGGGGTCCCTAGAGGCCACAAAATCTAAACCGCAAACTTTTTTTTCAGCTCATGCAACATGAGCAACATGGCGGTGTCTTTGAGTATATCACCTTAAAATGCAGCCTTTTTTGGAAATAACTGCTCCGATACTACACGATGAACTGGTTGAAAAATGCAAGCAAGGCGACCGGAGAAGCTATGCTGAGATTTACCAGAAATATGCAAAAGCTATGTATAACACCAGCCTGCGCATCGTAAATAACACCGGCGATGCAGAAGATATTTTGCAGGACGCTTTTATAGATGCGTTTGCATCACTTGAAGCATTCCAGTACAGGTCCACTTTTGGAGCGTGGCTCAAAAAGATCGTAATAAACAAATCGATTAACCACCTGCGGAAAAAGAAAATGAACCTGATAGACATAGACAAAACGGCAGTTGTTGAGATGGCCCAGGATGAGACGCTGGATGAAAAAGACCTGCAATTGAAGGTAGAAGAAATAAAAAAAGCTGTGAAGGTCTTGCCGAACGGCTATCGTACCGTGCTGAGCCTGTATCTGTTTGAAGGATATGACCATGAGGAAATTGCAGAGATTTTGAACGTAACGCATGCAACCGTGAGAACGCAATATATGAGAGCAAAACAAAAATTAGTTGGATTAATAAAACAAGGAGGATTATCATGAGCTCGCGATTAGAACAATTTATCAAAGACAACAGAGATGGCTTTGACAGCGATGAGCCATCGCCAAAAGTTTGGGGTAAGATTGAAGGTAAGATCATGGCTGATAAGAAAGGAGCTGCACCAATAGTGAGGATGAATTTCCTGAGATGGAGTGCTGCCGCTACAGTAGCGATTTTAGTAACAGGCGGAGTTTGGTTCTTGGTTCGGACAAAGACCAATTCTTCAAAACCGCTTGCTCAAAATCAATCAAGCCAACCAACTAATCCAAAAACAAATGATTTGGGTGATACTTCCAAATCCTACCCCATCACTAAACAACAATTAGCAGCAGCAGATAAGTCTGGAGAAACTGAAACAAAGGGAAGCGATGTCATCGCAGACCCACAGAAGGATGCAAAAGAGGAAATGTATCATTTTGCCAAACTGGTAGAAATAAAGCAAAGAGAACTAAAAAGCATTGAAAAAGAGGAGCCACTGCTCTATAAACAATTTTCCGCAGACGTGAATAAGCTAGACAGTGTATACCATTCTTTAGAAAACGAATTAGCAACAAAACAAAATAGTGAAGAATTGCTTGAGGCCATGATACAGAATCTGCAACTACAGATGGGATTGCTGAATCATCAATTAAGAATCATTAAACAAATCAATCATTCAAAAAAATCAGCGTATGACAAAGCGTATCAATCCATTTAAAATTCTAATTCTGGCAGCTATCGTCTCCTTGCCTGCACTCAGCCGTGCAGCGGGCAATGGGGAAGGTCCGGAAAAAAAGAAAACAATAAGCAGGTCCTATACAGTAACGGCCAAGGATAAATTACAAATTGAAAACTCTTTCGGAGACGTAGTTATCAATACCTGGGACAAAAATGAAATGAAAATAGATATTGAGATGAGCGCATCGGCTTCCACTGAAGAAAAAGCGCAAGCTCTCCTGGATGAGATCAGTGTACGGGAATCCAAGACAGACAATCTGATTTCCTTTAAAACAAATACGAATAGCGTAAAGAACAACGGCAATAGCTGGAGCAAAAACAAAAGTGAAGGAAACAACAGGAAATTTGAAATCAACTATGCTGTTTATATGCCCGCTGGCAATCCACTGCAGATTGAAAATCAATTTGGCAAAACGACAGTACCGGATTTCAAAGGGATTGTGAACCTAACGAGCAAATTTGGAAGCTTAAGCGCAGGAAGCTTAGATAATGTCGAATTGGTCGATGTAGAATTTGGTACAGCAGAAATCCAGCACGTTCAAAATGGGAAAATAAATTTCCAATATGATGACAAACCGCATATTACCAATGTTAGCGGCAGTTTGAAAATAACTATCGCATTTTCTGATCATACATTGGTAAACATTGATAATAATATAGAAGAGTTGTCAATCAATGAATCTTATT
Source organism: Puia sp. (assembly GCA_035569795.1). Lineage (GTDB taxonomy): Bacteria > Bacteroidota > Bacteroidia > Chitinophagales > Chitinophagaceae > Puia. The sequence goes on from DATMMJ010000659.1 coordinate 2,281, forward strand.
CAGCGATTAAAATGATTGTTTCTAAAGACTTGTCTGCAAATTTTAGCATTCATACTAATTTTGGGGAATTTCACAATAAGACTGATTTTAATATTAAAGAAGACAAAGAAGACAATGATGATTCAGGGCCACGTTTTGATAAAGATTATAATGGCAATGCCGGCAGCGGCAAAGCAAGAATTAAAATCAAAAGCAGTTTTGGCGAAGTAAGACTATCACATATGTCCGATAACAGCAATGAGGATGATAAAGAACGCGCTGAGAAAAAAGAACGCAAAGAAAAGAGAGAAAAGAAAGAGCAGAAAGAAGAAAAAGAGACCGAAGAATCCTAGACTACCCGCCAAGGCAGGTATTCACTTTAAAAATTACGCTAAGCGCCCCGAAAATTTCGGGGCGCTTTTGTTTTGATTAACTTTTATCTTGCACCAAAATAACTGCAATGCAAGCCCGCTTTGATACAACGTTAGCTTTTGCGCAGCAAAAAGATAAACAAGACCCCATCCATCATTTTCGCTCCCAATTTTATTTTCCGCAACAGGAGGATAAAGATGCCATTTACTTTTGTGGCAACTCCCTGGGGCTCCAAACAAAAAATGTCGAAGCTCAGGTGCAGCAGGAATTGCAGGACTGGCGCTGTTTTGCCGTAGGGGGTTATCTCCATGCAAAAAACCCCTGGCTTTATTACCAGAATAATTTTTCAAAGCCACTTTCAAAAATTGTCGGATGCAAAGAAAATGAAGTAACGGTGATGAACACGCTAACCGTGAACCTGCACCTCATGATGCTCTCATTTTATTCTCCCTCAAACCAGCGATTTAAGGTAATGATGGAAGAGGGCGCATTCCCTTCTGACCAATATGCAGTAGAGACGCAGGTAAAATATCACGGGCTTAACGGTGATGATGCAATTATAGAAATCGCCGCAAAGAAAGGAGAAAAAATTATCCATGAGGATGATATTATTGCAGCGATTGAAAAAAATAAAGACTCTCTTGCTTTAATATTATTTGGTGGTATCAATTATTACAGCGGTCAGTTATTTGATATAAAGCGAATAACTGCCGCTGCCCACAATGCAGGGGCTATTGCAGGATTTGACTTAGCCCATGTTGCTGGAAACGTGCCTCTTCAGTTGCACGACTGGGATGTTG
>DATMMJ010000660.1:0-3837 GCA_035569795.1 Puia sp.
ATATCGTTTTTATCCACTTTATCGTATTCTTTTTTCATGACGATATTGGAAGCTAGTAACCCTGCGACGAACACCACAAGCATGGTGATTAATATTTTATTGCTCCATTTCATATTATTTGCTTTTAAAATTGTCTTTTACAAATTGCTCAAACTGCGATTTTATATCTTTAAAATCAATTTTTAACAGATAAATATTCCGCATGAAAACCGGTAGGTCATTTTCCATAAATTGTTCACGCCTGAAAGACAGGATGCGCTCCGTAGCATCATCTTCTACAAAATATCCAATGCCCCTTTTATTAGTGATGATCTCGCGCTGCTGCAAAAAATCGTACGCACGCTGCACGGTATTGGGGTTTACTTCCATATTAATGGCAAGATCTCTTATACTTATTATTTTGTCCCCGAGGCTCCATTTCTTCAATAAAATCTGCTCGCAAACATATTCTGCTATCTGTATATAAATCGCCGGGGTTTCTCTAAAGTCCATGCAAGAAATTTAAAATTCTTTTTCACGTAACCGTATGTAAGTTAATATCCAGAATATTCCAGGAAGGATAAAATCCAAAGCGTACATGTATATTTGGGATATTTTTTTTGGAAGTTCTACAGAACCAGTTTCCTTCCCGACCAAAATGCTGACTTCAGTAAAAGGAAAAGCACTGTCAATATTGCCAAACAGCATACTGGCAAACAACCAGTTTAATGCGAACAGGAAAAAGCAAACCAGGCAAAAGCATAAAGCTGTTTTTATAAAACTTGCTTTATTAAAATACAAAGAGCCCATCATTCCAACGCCTGTAAAAAGTAAAAACAGGGGATATACTTTCGTTGCAATCCTTCCATCAAAGGGAAAAATGTATATAGCATTGTATTGAATTTTATAGAGAGGGCTCCCTGGATCCAAACTATTATGGTACATAGCAACGAAACCTGCGTCCATGATCCGGTAAAACAAAAGAAAAATGACCGGATACAAAACTCCGGCAATTAAAATACCACAAAGCCATTTTTCAAAATGCGAAGCGGGCAGCGTGAGATAAGATGACCCGTTTGCATTTGAAGAGAAATAGCCAAATACAAACGAGGCTAAAAAACTTCCACCGCCTGCCAAACCCCAAATGAATCCGAGATTCTGGGCGGCCCAAAAACCTATCTGAGATTTACAAATAAAATACGAGATCAAAATAATAGCAAATATTAGTCCCATAAAGCCGAACATTTGTACTGGTCTTTCCAACAATGCTTTTTTGAAAAGCCATTCAAACCGCTTTATATTAAATGTATCGTTCATTTTTTGAGTTTTTAGGATTTAAAAATTGCTTTTGCCATTCCGGGTTTTTCTGTCACAGCATTGAACAAGTGCTCCAGATTCACTTTGGAGTCTTCTTTCTCCAGGTTTTCTATTACAACAGAAAACCCTTTGAGTGACTGTTCAGAATAAAAAACTTTACTCCTATCATCTACTTCAGTCACGGTTTTGAAACACAACTTTTCGGATATATCAGCAATCGACGCATGCAAAAGGAGCTCCCCATTATCAACAATAATCACTCGATCTATCAAATTATCTAAGTCACGTATCTGGTGGGTAGAAATGAAAATCATTCTGTCTTCATTAAATACTGACGATATCAATTTTCTAAACCTGATTTTGGAAGGAATGTCAAGCCCATTGGTAGGCTCATCTAACAACAAAACTTTGGTGTTGCATGCCAGCGCAAAAGAGATAATAAATTTTTTCTGTTGCCCAAAGGAAAGCGTATTCAGCTTCCCTTGTTCTTTGACATCCAATTGATCCAGATAATTGAAAAATTTCTCTTTATCAAACCCCGGGTAAAACGGAGAAAACAAATTTTCATACTGATGTATGGTTAAGGACGGTACGTACACTTCTTCTGGAATCAGGTAAATGGTTTCCAAAAATGAGGGCAGCCTTTTTTTTGGCATAAACCCATTCACTGAAATAGTGCCACCGGTGGGAAACAGCAGCCCGATCAGGTTTTTTAGCAAGGTTGATTTACCAGCCCCGTTTTTACCCAAAAGCCCGTAAATACTTCCTGGCTCAAGGGTAAGGTTGAGATTTTTGTACAATAACTTTTTTCTGTTGTAGCCGAAGGAAAGATTTGTGATTTGTATCATTAGTGTATTAGTTGAGTAGTACACTGCAAATATTTAAACAAATCCGCGATATTCCAAATTTTATTTTTATTATCCGAGTTACTGGAAAAAAAGGCGTTGTTCCTGATGTGTTGGAGGTTTACTACACTTAGGAGGAGGCCGGGAGCATTATTTTACCGTCTTTCATATGTAGTATACGGTCGCTCATCTGGGCGAGTTCTTCGTTGTGGGTAACTATCAAAAATGTTTGCTGAAATTTATCCCGGAGGTGAAAAAAAAGCTGGTGGAGCTCATTGGCGTTGGCTGAATCAAGGTTGCCCGTTGGCTCATCTGCAAAGACAATGTCCGGGTTATTGATCAACGCCCGTGCAACAGCAACTCTTTGCTGTTCCCCGCCGGACAAAGCACCGGGCTTATTATCCAGACGCTCTCCCACTCCCAAAGTATTCAATAGTGTTTTTGCCTGTTCTTCTACTTCTGTTTTCCTTTTGCCTGCAATCCACCCAGGAATGCAGACATTTTCCATCGCTGTAAATTCCGGCAGCAAATGGTGGAACTGAAAGACAAAACCAATGTGGTTATTGCGAAAAGCTGCAAGTTGTCTGCCTTTTAGCTCATTCACCTTCTTATTATTTAAGAAGATCTCTCCCGAATCAGGCTCATCGAGCGTTCCCAAGATATGCAGCAAAGTGCTTTTGCCCGAGCCAGAAGGCCCTGCTATGCTAACAATCTCTCCCTTTTTAATTTCCACTCCGACTCCTTTCAATACTTGCAATTTGCCATAGTATTTGTTAATATTCGTTGCCGTTAGCATACTCTCTGTAGTAATTAATGAAACGAAGGCTTATACTACAAACCTACAGGTTCGCGTTGAAATATTGAATGAATGAAACCCGAAATTTTCAAAATTGATTTTTTGGGTTTAAAAAACAATGATTTGGTATTCTCGTTTTAAAAATTACTTTTGCGGGAAATTTGGGCATAAAGGAGGCTTGTAGAGCGGGTAAACAAATTGAGATTTCTTCTGTCTTTATATCAACTATTTTGAAAACTAAACCAGGCAAACATGTTTTGGACCCTTGAATTAGCAAGTTACCTTGAAGACGCACCATGGCCTGCCACAAAGGATGAGCTTATTGATTATGCCATCCGTTCTGGTGCCCCCATTGAAGTGGTGGAAAACCTGCAGGAACTGGAAGATGAAGGAGAAATTTATGAAGCCATTGATGATATTTGGCCTGATTATCCTTCCCAGGAAGATTTCTTTTTTAATGAAGATGAATATTGAGATAGGATTATGATCTTTGTTGATTTGGGTTGACTTGTCAGATCTTTATTGAATAACATAAAAAATTGAGGCTCTTATAGTAGCCTCCATTTTTTTTATGGTAATTGATTCTGGAAGAAAATCGCCTTCGTTACCAGCAGTTTATTTCTCCATTTGTTTAATAATTTCTTCTGTAATGCCGGTACTTGAAAACCCCCCGTCATGAAAGAGATTTTGCATGGTGACCATTTTAGTGAGGTCGCTAAAAAGCGTCACGCAGTAATCCGCGCATTCATCACCGGTTGCATTGCCGAGCGGACTCAGCTTTTCTGCAAAAGTAATGAAGCCATCAAAGCCTTTAATGCCGCCCCCTGCTGTGGTGCGTGTGGGCGATTGTGAGACCGTGTTCACCCGCACTTTTTTTCTAAGGCCATAATGATAACCGAA
>DATMMJ010000661.1:0-3868 GCA_035569795.1 Puia sp.
GGAACGACCCACGAGAAAAAAACACTGTGTTGCGGGATGCACCACTAAAGTGTCTTTGTTGATCCAATAGATAGCTGGGTTCTATTTTCGGGTATTGATCTGGGCTCAAAAAAAACGACTGCTGCGCTTTTGCACCCAATACAATAACTGTTAACAGCGCCGCAACAATAAAACTTATTTTTCGTTGCATTTACTTTGTAACTCCTTTATTGTAAATTTACGGCGTGATTTTTGTGGATTCGCCGGATTTCAAATATTTATTTTGAAACCTGTGAAGCCGAAACCCCTGAAGCATGTCATTAAGTCAATCTTTACAGCAGAAATTATTACAAAAGCTTTCCCCGCAGCAAATTCAGTTAATGAAGCTGCTGCAGGTTCCAACTGCCAATCTGGAAGAGAGGATTAAGGAAGAGTTGGAGGAAAACCCTGCACTGGAGGTGGCCGAAGATGATAAGGATGATGGGCTGACCGATGACAGTAAGGATGAATTTGAAACCGCAGAGGAAGAATTTGAATCTGAAGGCAGCGAGGAGGAATACGACAACCTTGACATCAGCGAATATGTGAATGAATACGATGATGATGTGGCTGACTACCGGTTGAAAGATGATAATTATCCTGAAGCGGATGAGAACCGCACGATACCCCACAAAGTGGAAACTTCTTTTCATGAACTCTTGCTGGACCAATTGGGCATGATGATTTTAGACGAGCGTACGCGCCGGATTGCCGAACAGGTTTTGGGGAGTATTGATGACGATGGCTATCTGCGCAGGGAAACATCATCCATCGTTGATGACCTTGCTTTTCGCCAGAACATAGAGACTAATGAAAAAGAGATCGAGGAGATGATTAAACATATCCAGCAGTTCGACCCTCCGGGTGTTGGTGCCAGGGACCTGCAGGAATGCTTGCTCCTCCAACTAGAGCGCCGCAGAGGAGACGGCAAAAGTGTGGAGCTGGCTATAGACGTGCTTACCAATTACTTTGATGAGTTCACAAAAAAACATTACGATAAAATCCAGCGTGGGCTTAGTTTAAATGATGATCAATTGAAAGACATCATCAACCAGATCATTAAATTGAACCCCAAGCCAGGTGGCAATATTGGCGGTGCAAGCAAGGGAGAGAACTATGTGGTGCCTGATTTTTTTATTACCAATAGCGCAGGTAAGCTGGAGCTTAGCCTGAACACCAGGAATGCGCCCGACCTGCGCATCTCGGAAGGCTATAAGGACATGCTCAGAGAATACGACCGCGGTGCCAAAAAAGATAAAAGGCAGAAAGAAGCCGTTCTTTTCATCAAACAAAAAATTGATGCAGCCAAATGGTTTATTGATGCGATCAAGCAGCGACAGCAGACTTTGTACAACACCATGCACACTATCATGGATTACCAGCATGAGTTTTTTTTAACAGGGGATGAAACAAATTTGCGGCCGATGATCTTAAAAGATATTGCGGAGCGCACCAACCTTGATATATCCACTGTGAGCCGCGTTGCGAACAGCAAATTTGTACAAACAGAATTTGGAACCTACCGGCTGAAATTTTTCTTCTCGGAATCCTTGAGTACTGAAAGCGGAGAAGAGGTTTCGACGCGTGAAGTGAAAAAGATATTAAGCGACATGATTGAAGGTGAGAGCAAAAAGAAACCCTTGAGCGATGAAAGACTTACCGAACTGCTACAGGAAAAAGGATACAATATTGCGCGGCGCACCGTTGCAAAATATCGTGAGCAATTAAACATTGCAGTTGCGCGGCTTAGAAAAGAACTTTAACTCTCAATTGAATAATCAGGTAATGGATAATGAAACCTCAGTGCAACCTCATAATGCAAATTTCAAGTACCCAAAACAGGACGAAGCCCAGCTACCGACGCCAAGCCGCAACCGGCTTGTGCGTTTCCTAGCGCATTTTTTTTCTTATCTCTTTCACCCCTTATTCATCACAAGCTATGTAATTTATTTTTTGATTTTTATTCATCCATACGCTTTTGCAGGATTTGAGCAAAAAGCAAAAGTTTTTCGTTTCCTTACTGTATTTCTTGCCGATGCCATTCTCCCTTTATTTTCTGTTTTTTTAGCATGGCGGTTGCGCTTAGGCGTTGAATCTATTCATCTCCGTACACAAAAAGAGCGCATTATACCTTACGCAATGGCCATGATTTTTTACTGGTGGTCATGGCATGTGTATGCTAACCTTCCAGATATGCCTAGTGCTTCAATCCATTTTTTGCTGGGCTCTTTTTTGAGCGTCTGCGCAGCATGGTTTTGCAATATTTATTTTAAGATTAGCATGCATGCTGTAGCAATGGGCGGGCTGGTAATGTTCCTTGTTTTATTTTCTTTTGGAGATGGCTTCACCTCGGGCCTTTATCTTCCTGGTGCGATTTTAATTGCGGGGGTTGTTTGCACTGCGCGTCTGGCGCTCGGCGCTCACACTTTTTTTGAATTGTATTGTGGGTTTTTTACCGGCATGCTCATGCAATTTATCGCCTGGCAGTTCTAAAGCCTGCTCGTCCATGATAAAAACTAAAAAGAACGTTTTATATCCATGAGATTTTCTTTTCACTCCTCTACCCCCAAAAGAAAAGCCCAATCATAGGGTACGAACCTAAATTGAGCTTTTACACCTTCAAACCATCTGAAGTTTACGTCCACGCTAAGAGTTAAGTATCTTCGATCGGGCTATGTATTTTTTTGTCGGGTGATAAATGAATAGACAAGATCCGTTCTTTATGGTTTGTATAAGCTCATCAGCTTCTGACAAGGGGACGGCAGGGCAGCCAAAACTTCTTCCATTGAATTTATTGCACCTGATAAAATCGGGTCCAACATACTCGGAACCATGAACAACAATATTGCGTGAACCAGCCCTGTCATTAAAACCTTTTTCCACGCCATGGATTTTTAAAGCCAGGCCGTGATCTCCAAAGTACGTTTTTTCAGTGACGTAAAAACCAAGACTGCTCTTGTGAGATGAGCGGCTATTGGAAAACGTGCGCGCAAATTCTGATCCAGACTTTCTGCCATGCGCTACATAAGTATTTATAAGGACCTTTTTTTGCTCCAGGTCAACCACGTACATCCTTTTGTTTCTGGATGATTGGCTGAAATCACAAATAGAGATAATGTCCGTTCTGCTTAGCCAATGGTGCTCCATCAAATAGGTATATCCTTTTAATGCGTAAGCAAACGCCTGATGTGAAAGTCCATAACTTTCTAAATCCATTGCACAGTACAAAGAATCAGCCTCTTCAAGAAAAATTTTTGAAAGAGGCTTTGCTATAACTGCGCTCGCTGGCCTGTGTATCTCAGATCTTTTTGGATGGGTTGTGCCGGCCCGAAGACGAGGGGCCGCTAGCAAGAGCAGGAATAAAATACAGTACAATGCCGGATTAATAGCGTTCTTCATCTTTAATGGGTTTTCAGTAGGGTTGCTTTATTAAACGGAACGAGATGTAAAATATTATAGAAAAATTGATTGTGCAAGCGCATTTGTAAGTATTTTTTATTGCGTAAAAATATCTTTTTTTAAAGTGTAGCACAAGTACTTAGTGTTTTTACGAGCGTGTTTTTTAGCTGGTATTGTGCAGCTTATTTCTTTTAATGCTGAATTCATTTGCATATATTTTTATCAGTAGCAAAAACAGCGAAATGAGTATCGGGCCGAACACCAGACCAATAAATCCAAACAGGTTAAGCCCGATAATGACACCGAACCCAGTGATCAGCGGATGTACATCGCCGATCTTTTTTTGCAGCCAAAAACGAAATACGCTATCTACCGTACTGATCACGCCAAATCCATAGGCTAGCATGATGACGGCTTTGATATTCATCCCATTTGCAAAAAATAAAATCGC
>DATMMJ010000662.1:0-6820 GCA_035569795.1 Puia sp.
AATTTTTGCAATGATTCGGGGTCATAATGGCGGATAGTCAGTAGTGTCAGCCCTTTTTCAATCTGCACATCAAATATTTTTGATGCCGCTAAGGCAAGTCTTTGCACTTTCTCTGGGCTATCGTCAATGCATACCTGTAAATTTACGGCGCCACTCTGGATCAGGTTGGGCTTTATTTTTATCTCTGCGAATAAATTATACAAATCAGCAGTGGGTTTCTCCCCTACAAAAGAAAAATCTTTCGAATGCAGATGTACCAGCGCCTGATAGGGTTTGAGCACAATAACAGGCGGCAGGTTCTTGATGCTTTTTTTGTGTATGACAGTGCCATCCAACTGCGGGTCAAGAAAGCATTTTACATATAGTGGTATGTCTTTGTTCTGCAAAGGTTTTATCGTTTTAGGATGAATCACCTGAGCGCCATAAAAAGCCATCTCGATCACCTCATCATAGTTAAGCTCCTTTAGCAACTGTGCATCGGGGAATTGTTTCGGATCGGCATTCATTACGCCTTCTACATCTTTCCATATTGTCAGGCTTTCTGCGTTCAGCATGTTGGCAAAAACAGCGGCAGAATAATCGCTTCCTTCGCGGCCAAGGGTAGTGCTTTCATTCTCGCCGGTTGAACCTATAAAGCCTTGCGTAATTACAATATCACATTGATTGAAAATAGGCAGTACCTCCCCATTCACTTTTTGTTCTGCATAATTCCAATCGATATTTGCGTCGCGGAAATTATCATCCGTGCGGAAAATATCGCGCACGTCAACCCATTTATTTACTACCGCTTCCTCATTCAAATAGGCGCTAAGAATTGTTGTTGCCAAGAGTTCGCCAGCGCATACAATCTGGTCATAATAATAATCGTATTCTTTTTGTGGCTTGTCATGCAAAAGCCACTCTACTTCGGTAAATAAATCGTTGAGTTTTCTTTCTGTCTCCCTGTATTGTTTAACTAGCAAGTATTTGGCAGTAGTCAAATGATTTTGTTTTACTAAGTTGAACAATTGCAGCGCTTCCTCAGTCTTGCTATTGAAGAATGCTTCCGTTACTTTCTCAAGCGCATTGGTCGTCTTGCCCATGGCAGAGATAACAACAAGGATTTTTTCACCAGAAAAGGTTTGAAGGATCCCCGGAAGATGATTAATCCTTTCTATTGTGCTTGCGCTCGCGCCACCAAATTTGAAAACCTTCATTTACGAATTAATTAATGGCGGCAAAGATAGCAGAAGCGCTGTGATAGACAATACGCTTTGTGTTGATGGCAAAGAGCAGGTTGTATTGTACAAATGGGGGTTACTCAAAAAATATTTTTATACTCCAGTCACTGATTGGGATCTGTGTTTACTGGTTGGGTATTGAAAAGGTCTTTTTTCTCCTCTTTATGTACAATCCCGAAATTGTAACGCAGTGTTAATCCAATTCGTCTGCTATCCTGTATCCTTGTGCCATTGACCAGCACACTGCCCTGCTGCAAATGGAATATTGACTTGTTCGTTCTTAGAATATCGTTGCCAGATAAAATGATGCTGAGCTTTTTGTCTAGTACGGTTTTAGTTACACTCCCGTTCAATTGCCCAAGCGTCTTTAATTCGTTGAACGCTCTGAAGCCATTCACATACATCCACGCATTCAAATTAAAACGCAAGGTAGGCGCTGCTTTTAGCTCGTGGCCCATAAAAAATGTCCAACTGCCCCTGCTATAATTTAAAGGTAATCCCTGATACAAACCAGTATATTGAATGTAGTTGTATTGCATACCTGCATACATGAAATATTTCCCACCTGCGGGCAAGCCGCCAAACAGACGACCATATATTTCTTTTTTTCTTCCCAGGTTGTCGTAGGTGCGGTAAGCGATTTTAGTAGTGTCATTCTGATAAGTAACCGGGCTCCAGACATTTTTGGAATCATTCGTTCCGAGTGCAAATACGGGAAAATCATTGTACGTGGAATTGATTTCGCAATTGGTCGTGAACTGCGGTTGCAAATTTGGGTTGCCCACATTATACGTAAAAGGGTCAATAAATTGCGGCGATGGGTTCAATGCATCATAACCAGGCCTGATAATGCTGCGGCGGAAGATGGCGTTGCCTGTAAGCGGATATCCAAGTATCTTGAACAAATATCGTTTTATATAAAAATAAGGGAACAGGTCATTTCTTTTAATGAAAAAAATAGAGTCCTCAGGCACTAGTTGATGACCGTTCATATTGGTGTTCTCAAAACGAAGCCCTGCTTTAAAAATATATCCATGATATGTTTTGGTCAATTGCAGATACGCCGCATTGATGTTCTCTTTGTAAGAAAATTTATTTGTCTGATACGTATCCAGGTGTTCTGGTGAGTTGGCTGTTTGTATGTAATAAAGAGCATTGTTATTGTTTGAAGCAATGCTTATCTTAATACCTGCTTCCAATATAAATTGATATTTTAGTTTTAAAGAAAGGTCTGATTTAATATCAATGATATTGGCGCTAGTGCTGATATTCCCGTTGCCCGCAACATTAGGAGAATCTGGCAATTGGTAAGTGTTTGTATAGAGCTGCTTATTATTGTTTTTAGAATACGTGTAATCTAATTCATTGTCCCATTCACTGCCAGTTGAATCTATTTTATATTTTGAAGTAACCGAATTGACAACAAATAAAGAGCTCCCGTTATTGCTGATCGGAGTCTGGCTTTTATAAAATTCATTTTGAGCGTTTATATTGCTAAAATCGTTTGTGCTAATGGCATTGCTGCTGTTGCCAGTTGACGTAAGACGCAGATCATAAGCGATATTGAATTTCTTATTGAAAGCATAATCAATCCCTAAGCCAACGTAATTGATATGAGGAGAATATTTTGTAGAGGATTGTTGCATGAGCAGCGTATCGACATTGATGAGGCGGCTGGACTGAATATCATCAAAATAATTGCGGTGCGTATATTGATAAGACAGATAGGAAATGATTTTGCCAACACTTTCATTAAGGCTGAACCCGGCAGATAGTGTTCCATAAACCCCTTGGTCCTGTCTCATATTGATGCTTCCCGTAGTTCCAATCTTAATTCCTTTTTTAAGTACCACGTTTATGATGCCACCGCTATTGGATGCATCATATTTAGCAGACGGGGTGCGCAATATCTCTATTTTGCTAACACTTCCGGCTGGGAGGCTTTTTAGTAAGGTGACAATATCATCGCTGCTCATTTTCATTTCTCTGCCATTGATATAAATAGAAGCCGGAGTAGAGCTGTTTAGATACACATTGCCATCCTGGTCAACAACTGCTCCGGGTGTTTTCTCTAATACTTCATACGCGTTGGTGCTGCTGTTTGCAAGCACTTCCGCATCCACAATCGTTTTGTCGTCTTCTTGCTTTATTAAAGGTTTTTTTGCGACGACTGTAACTGAATCTAAAGATTTGCTTTTTGCTTTTAGCTCTAAGGTGATTGACAGCGGTTTACCAGTAACGGCAATCGTTTTATCCTTTTTCTCAAATCCAATAGCAGAAACCTCAATCAGATATTTAGCAAATGATTTTACTGAAAAGGTATTTGAACCCGGATTGCTGATTTGAGATTGCAATAGCGTAGAGTCAGGAAGGGCAAAGATTTGGATCGTAGCATTTACCAGCGAATCTTTGGAAGAAGTCTTTAAGATAATTTTAATAGGGACAATTTGAGCATTGATAATATTATAGAAAAAAATCAACAACCCGGTCGTCCATAATTTAACTGGCATGAAGCAGCGTGTTGTAAGGAACTACGAAGAAAAGTATTAATCTTATAGGAATAAATCCCAAAAGCAAATATTTAATAATTTTTAGGAATTCTTTTGAGCTTAGTCCTATAGCTCAAGCCAAAAAAAGCTGCTGTTTTTTCAAATACCTATAGTAATATCTCCTCAAGCAATGCCCCAAAAAAAGTTCAGGCAAACAAACTTGCACGGATGGCTATTAAAGGGGGTCGTTATTTTTCTGTTTGTAATAAATGCAGAAAGGGTACTCTTTTACAATCGCATTAAGTCTTTCAAGAGTCTCCTCATCCGGTGGCGGAACTTGGGATTTGATTTTTCTTGGTTGGTAAGAATTTGATTTCGGCGCCTTTGGGTATGCGCTTATCAAAGGTTCGGGGATAGTGGATTGCAGTTTCATGCGAGACAAGTTTGAGGTTTTAATAAATATATTGGACAAGCTGCGCAAAACATTTGCACTCTTCATCGTTATTACATCTTCAAAAGGTAGGGGGAGTTAAAAACTTTGATTCCGGTTGCCAGTAGTACATTTGAATCAAAAAAAGCCGCAAGCACTAAATTAAACGGCTTGTTACCAAAAATATTGAAACAATTTCAAAATTCCTATTCTTTTTTGCCAGTTTTTTGAAAATTATTCAATGATCCTGGTTATTTAAAAATGTCAGAATCGATTTGAAACTGAAAGATGCAGAAATTTGTTAAATCCATTTCAGTTGAAGGTTGTTAAATTTATCAGCTAAAAAATTGCCATGAACATAAAAAGACTGTCGGCCGCTCTGCTTTTTACTTCGTTAATACATATTTCCCTCGCTCAAACTACGGGTAAAGTGATTGAGCAGCAGATTGTGAAAAGCGCTATTCTGAATAAACCGGTCAGGTATACTGTTTATTTGCCTGCAGATTATGATCATTCCGAGAGAACCTACCCGGTTGTTTACCTTCTGCATGGATACACAGATGATAATACCGGGTGGCTACAATTCGGCGAGGTGAACCGATATGCTGATAAAGCCATCGCAGAAGGCACCATACCACCCATGATCATCGTGATGCCGAACGGAGACTCAAGCTGGTATATCAATTCGTTTGACGGCAAAGAAAAGTATGAAGATTTTTTTATTAAAGAATTTATCCCTTCGATAGAAAGAACATATCACACCAAAACGCAAAAAAGATATCGTGGCATTGCAGGTCTTTCCATGGGTGGTTATGGAACCCTGATCTATTCGCTAAAGTATCCAGAATTATTTTCTGCGGCAGCGCCACTGAGCGCAGCAGTTTTTACGGACGCTGAGCTAGTAGGTATGAAAGACGAGAATTACGAAAATGCTTTGGGGCCCTTGTATGGTCATAACTTGAAAGGCAATGATCGATTAAATGACTTTTGGTATAAGAATTCAATCTTAAAAATTGTGGAAACAAAAAGCACGGATGACCTGAAGAAAGTTCGTTATTGGATAGATTGCGGCGATGATGATTTTCTGACCAAAGGGAATTGCATGCTGCATATTGCGTTTATAGATAAAAAAGTGCCTCATGAATTCCGTGTGCGCGACGGCGCCCATAACTGGACCTACTGGCGCACGGGGATAACTGATGCACTGCAGTTTATCGGGCAGAGTTTTCGTCAGCAGTAATGCTCCCACCATGGATTTTAAAATATTGCTGATTATCTTTTCATACTGGGTGAATACCCTCTCCTCGCCGGCACAAAAACTTGTCCTTCACCCAAAGGCAACGTATTTATTATTGGAAGGGCAAATTGAAAGTGAATGAGACCTTATCTTCAAAGCTGAATTTGGTATACCTGTATCAGGCCTTCTGAGAATGCAGGATTAATATATTGAACCATTCGCCCTGTTCCTCCAGCACAACAAACTCCTGCTCCAGCGCGAAGGAGTTTGTATACAGAATGGCAATAAAATCTTTTCCCCATTTTGCATAATAGGGCATGAAATTATCAATGCGTTCCTGCAAATTATTCAAAGGGAACAGGGCAGATTTAAGCGATTGGATTTGTCTGCGCTCAGCTTCAAATTTCTTTTTTTCAGCCCTTAACATTTTCTTTTCAAGCTCTTTCAAAGGCTTTATCGCTTTTGCGTGCAAGGCTTCTACGTGCTGCGTCAGCGTAGGATCAACTTGGTTTGAAATGCTTTGTACTTTCTGGTACCAGGCTTTGAGTTCAGCTATTTCTTTTTCCAAGGTCAAGTGATTTTTCGAAGATCCCTTTACCAAATCATTTATTAATTGATCAGCAGGTTTAAAGGTATCCGTTGCCGTTAGGTGCAGCTTATTTATTATTTCCTTCCATTTTTTTTCTATAATCAAAAAGGAATTACGAATCACCAGCATGGGATATGGCACTTGGTAACGGGCAAACAGATCTTTAAGTTCAAACCAATAAGCCATCTCTCCTCCCCCTCCGACAAACGAAATATTGGGCAGAATGGTTTCCTGCATGATCCCCCTGAGTATCACATTCGGGCTGAAGTGTGCAGGGTGTTTATGCAACTGTTCTCTCATCTCCTTTTCTCCAAAATGCAATTTTGATCCGTGGATGATAAATCTATCGCCTACCTTTTCAATTCTCCCGCGCAGGTCGTCCTGTAAGTAGAATAAATTGATCTCCCGCGGATTCGCCTGTACTTTATAATGCTGCGATAGTTGCTTGATCGTTTTTTCGACAAGGACAGAACCAGTTTGATTAAATAAATCATCTTCAAATACAGGGACCATAACACGTTTGAACGCTTCATTATCAGGAATCAGCACAACCAAGCCATATTCTGAAAACAATGCGTGCACCAGCTTGAACGTGGCTGTTTGTACATTGGAGCTACCCAGATAACAATCCTTGAGTAGTTGTATCAGTTCACTGCCGAATGGCAGTACCGATAGCTCCCCTTCAATTCTAGCGATGATCTTTTCAAGTCCTTTTGTGTTCATCCTGCCAACAGCGCCTGTTTGTTTTGTGTCCCATGCAATCTTTTCTCCGCTTAAAAAAATATTACCCAATTCATCCAGATCTGCATCCTCGCTGCCCATATAATATACCGGCACGAAATTTTTTTCCGGGAA
>DATMMJ010000663.1:0-9045 GCA_035569795.1 Puia sp.
TATCCGTAGCCTTATCTGCGAAGAACATTGAACAATAATCCAGACCGGTTATACCCAGTTCTTTTGATTTGGCCGCAAAATCGAGCGCGTCGAGTTTCTTAGTCCAAAACTCACTGGCAAAAGAAAACTGTGAGATAGCCAGTTTAAAGAACAGTTTCTCTTTTTCTCCCGCACGCAGCAGTTGCGGAAAACTTGCTGCCAGGCCAACGCCTACAACGCCGTTAGCGGCGTTTTTAATAAATGTCCGTCGGTTAAGCTTTGTCATGTGGATGGCGTTAATATGTTATTTAGTGAAATATACTAAATAAAGGTAGGAACTTTTTTTTCATTTAGTGAAATTTACTAAATATTTTTTTCAGCTTCATTCTTTCAGTATTTTTGCCCGATGCAAACCGAAGCTGAATTAAGGGATTTTCTACTGAACGGGCACCTTTATTATGTGCCACATGTGTCGCTGGATTGCGCCATATTCGGTTATCATGAGCAACAGCTTATGCTATTATTGATTAAGTATATAGCCATAGACAGGTGGTGCCTGCCTGGCGGCTACATTAAGCGCTCCGAAAAGCTTGTTGAAGCAGCTGGCCGGAATGTAAAAGAGCGGACGGGTATCGATAACCTTTTTTTGCAGCAATTTAAAACCTTTGGCGATCCTGACCGAGTAAAGATCAGCCAGTTTGATGAGGAGCGGTGGTCTGAGGCAGCTGGTGTACAGATTGATAAGAATAATTGGCTGCTGGACCAGACCATCTCCATCGGTTTTTATGCCATAACGGACTTTTCGCGCAGCATACCGCAATCGGACTTGATGGTGGAAAAATGCGCCTGGTTCGACATCAATGACCTGCCGCCATTGGAGTTTGACCACGATGAAATGGTGAAGGAGGCCTTGCACAGGATGCGGCTGGATCTGTACCATTATCCTATCGGATACAACCTGATGCCCGAGAAATTTACTCTTTCCGAAATTCATGCCTTGTACGAGACTATGCTTGGCAAAAAGCTCGATATCAGTAATTTCCCTAAAAAACTACTAAGCCTGGGCCTTCTGCAAAAGCTTGATGAGAAACGCAAAATAGGTGCGCACCGCTCTCCGCATTTATATAAGTTCGACAAAAAAAAATACAAGCAGGCCTTACGCGAGGGACTGGTTTTGAGTTGAGATTGATATTTCAAGATGCTTATTGCACCTTCGCCTTTGGTACAGGAATGGCGACGTGATAACTGATAAACTTAAGCACCGACAATATGAAGACGCAGGATTCAAATGACCATGACCAGGATATTGGGACAGATGACCGTACCTTTCAGCATGGCATTCAATATAGTTGTCATTACAATGATGTAGTATCTGAGAATGAATTAAAATTAGCATATGAAAATAATTTTGAAGAAAAAGGCTTCTATTGCATTTTTGAAAGCCAACGCGTTGGTTTAGTGAAGCACAAGTTTTCCAATAATATTAAAAATAACTTCCACTCTCCCTCGTAGTTGTGAATTGGTTTAAATAATTTTACAGTATAACGGTATTAAAGAACGGTTGCGAAATATGGACAAAAAAAACTCAATCACGCCTTCATTCAGGATTTTAATTGTTTCAGGGCTTGTTATATCGAGCATGCTATTAACAACATTTGCCTGCTCAAAAAATTCCGGCTCTTCAAATAACGGTGGAGGTACACCTCCGCCCGGAAAAAATGATGTCAGTTTCTGGCTTACAACTGGCGACCAGTTGTCCTTATTACAAAAACAAACTGCTGTACTTTCATTCGGCACTAGCAGCAATGCCTATCCTATTATTGACGTGGATAGCACCCAGTCATTTCAAACCATTGATGGCTTTGGGTTCACCCTGACCGGGGGTAGTGCTTATGTTATCAATCAAATGAGCACTGCTGGCAAAGCCGCCATACTGCGGGAACTATTTGGGAGTGACAGTTCATCGATAGGCATCAGCTATATCAGGCTTTCTATTGGTGCTTCTGATCTAAATGCTTCTGTATTTAGTTACGATGACATGCCAACTGGCCAAACGGATACTGCGCTGAGTAATTTCAGCCTTGGACCTGACACAACAGACTTAATCCCCGTACTGAAACAAATTATTGCAATCAACCCCTCGATAAAAATTATCGCTGCGCCATGGAGCGCACCGGTTTGGATGAAAGATAACGGCTCCACGATTGGAGGAAGCCTGTTGCCGGCATACTACAATGTATATGCACAATATTTTGTGAAATATATAAAACAGATGAAAGCGCTAGGTATCAACATTGATGCAATCACACCGCAGAACGAGCCGCTTAATCCGGGTAATAACCCGAGCTTGTATATGGTGGCGACCGACCAAACTATTTTCATAAAAAGCAGTCTTGGCCCGGCTTTTCAGACCGCAGGCATCACCACTAAAATTGTAGTGTATGACCATAATTGCGATGATCCGGGTTATGCTACGGCTATTTTGAGCGATGCGGGTGCAAGCGTCTTTGTGGATGGTTCAGCATTTCATTTATATGCGGGTAACATCAGTGCGCTATCACAAGTGCATAATGCATACCCTTCTAAAAACGTATATTTTACGGAGCAATACACCGCTTCAACGGGTAGTTTTGCAGGCGATCTGCAATGGCATTTGACTAATGTGATCATTGGCTCCATGATCAACTGGAGCCGCAATGCGCTGGAATGGAACCTTGCCAACGATGCTTCGTATGGGCCGCACACTCCCGGTGGCTGCACCACATGTAAAGGCGCATTGACGCTAACAGGTTCCACTGTGTCCAGAAATGTGGGATATTATATAGTTGCCCATGCTTCTAAATTTGTACCTGCAGGTTCTGTGCGCATTGCAAGCACCATAACCAACAACCTGACCAATGTTGCTTTTAAGACCACTGCCGGAAAAAAAGTATTGATTGTCGAAAATAATAATGCAACTTCAGCTATTTTTAATATTAGGTTCAATGGCAAATGGGTGACCACTAGTTTGCCTGCCGGCGCTGTAGGGACTTATGTTTGGTAAGAATAAAATGCCTTAATATATCTTGCTTTTAAAAAATACCAGAAATGAAAAAAACGATTCTTGCTGCCCTAATTTTCCTCGGATTCGCATGTAATCAACATAATGCAAATCCGGATTCGTCGGCATCGGTCCAGCCTTTTTCAACAGACGGGAAGAAGGTAATTGTTTACACAACAGCCGACAGTACCAACCTGCGGTTGTCCATCACTGATACGTTAACGTTCAAAGATTTGGCTCAACCGCTTGAAACAGATGTTTGCGTGTTTGTTGACCCTACAAAATCTTTCCAAAGCTTTTTGGGCATCGGCGGCGCGCTGACAGATGCATCCGCTGAAACTTTTGCAAAACTGCCCAAGGAGTCCCAACAGGCGTTATTGACTGCCTACTATGACCCGCAAAAAGGGATTGGCTACACGCTGGCAAGAACCAATATTCACAGTTGCGATTTCTCCAGTGATTCCTATACGTATGTTGCCGATAATGACAGTACTTTAAAATCTTTTAATATTGATCATGATAGAAAATTCCGCATCCCATTTATTAAACAAGCGATCGCTGCGGCAGGCGGCAAGCTTACGTTGTTCAGCAGCCCCTGGAGCCCACCGGCATGGATGAAGACCAACAATGATTTACTACACGGCGGAAAACTAAAAACTGATTTCTATCAGGCATGGGCAAATTATTATGTAAAATTTATTAAGGCTTATGAAGGCGAAGGAATACCCCTATGGGGCCTCACTATACAAAATGAACCGATGGCTACCCAAAAATGGGAATCATGTATCTACAGCGCAGAAGATGAAAGAAATTTCTTAAAAAAATATCTGGGTCCAACATTGGCAAACGAAGGATTGGGAGACAAGAAAATAATGGTGTGGGATCATAATAAAGATTTGATTTATCAGCAGGCGAGCACGATATTGAGTGACCCGGAAGCCGCAAAATACGCTTGGGGGGTCGCTTTTCACTGGTATGAAGACTGGAGCGGTGGCAAACAAGTTTTTGATAATGTAAAAAAAGTGAAGGAGTCTTTCCCGGATAAGAATTTGCTCTTCACGGAAGGATGTAATGGTCCCTTCAACATGGACAGTGTATATAATTGGAATTTGGGGGAAAAGTATGGCAGCACGATGATCAATGATTTTAATAATGGTACTGTTGGCTGGACTGACTGGAACGTGCTGCTGGATGAAAACGGTGGCCCAAATCATGTGCAGAATTTTTGTTTTGCCCCTGTGCACGCGGACACGAAAACAGGGAAATTAATTTATACAAATGCGTACTATTATATCGGACATTTCTCAAAATTTATCCGCCCCGGTGCAAAAAGGATTGTCAGCGCACCAAGTAGAAGCCCATTTTTGACTACGGCTTTTATGAATGAGGATGGCAAGATGGTAGTTGTCGTGATGAACCAGTCAAACAATAAGATACCTTACAAATTTTGGATAGCAGGTAAGGCTGCAGATGTAACTGCCTTGCCGCGGTCGATTGCTACGTTAATACTCTAAACTTATTTTCATTTCGCATCAAAATCAATAATGAGTCTTTCGGTTTGTGGATGAGATTGGCATGTGAGAATAAAGCCTTTTTCAAGTTCATCTGGCTCTAAGGCATAGTTATTATCCATTTCCACTTTTCCTTCAATCAGCTTTGCGCGGCAGGTGCTGCACACGCCGCCTCTGCATGCGAAAGGCAGGTCTACACCTTGCTTGAGTGCAGCATCTAAGATCGGGAGGCCAGAGTAAAGTAAATCAAAACTGCAAAAGATTCCATCTAATTTTATGGTAACATTACTGCTTTTTCCTTCCCTTTGGTTTTTATCGATTGCGGCATACCGGCTGCTTTCAGCCGCCTTCTGACCCGGCACGGTGAACAATTCAAAATGAATCTTCTTTTTGTCAATGCCTTTTTTTTCGAGCCAGTCTTTGACAATGAAAATCATTTCTTCCGGGCCACATAAAAAAAATTCATCTCCATTTTTCATGTCGATCAATTTATTATCTAACTCATCACATTTCTGTGCTGTGATTCTTCCGTTATAAATCGGGGCGTCTGTTTTTTCGCGGCTGAGGATATGATGAACCGCGAACCGACTCATGAATCGGTTCTTAATTGCCTCCAATTCTTCTTTAAAAATAATGGAGCTGCGGCCTTTGTTACCATTTATCAATGTAAAACTGCTATCCTGTTCAGTTGCTAAAGTAGTTTTGATGATCGAAATAATGGGTGTAATCCCACTGCCTGCGGCAAAGGCGATATAATCTTTCTTGTTTGAGTGGTTTAATGGAGTATAAAATTTTCCTGTTGGAGTAAGAACATCCAATGAATCACCCGTACCCAATTTATGGACATAATCAGAAAATTTCCCATTACTGATTTTCTTCACGGCAATGCGCAGCTCATTTTCTAATGGGCTGCTGCAGATGGAATAGGAACGCCGGATTTCTTCATTATCTACGGTTGTTTTGATGGTGATGTTCTGACCATGAATGAATTGAAATTGCTCTTGGAGCTCAGCTGGAACGTTAAATGCGATAGAAACACATTCAGGCGTTTCATCTCGTATGTCTTTGACCGTTAGCTTATGAAAATGTGTTGACACGTGTTCGGTTTACAGTTTGTGGTTTTTACAAAGTCCTTCACCTGTTTTGTGTTTCCCTATTGATCATTTTTTTAGCCCTTCAATCAAATACTTGACCATATTGCCTTCCAGTGTTTCGGCGCTGATAGTTTTGCGCGACCGTTGCCAGGATTCGATACCACTGATGGCAGATAAAATAGTGAGCACCGCGACATAAGGTTCGATTTGTTTCATCTCATTTTTTTGAATCCCCTGTTCAATAATATCTCCCAAGCGTTTGCGATACGACCTGCGCTGATTTAGAAAATTAGAAAGATAAGGCTCCGGCAAATGCCGCCATTCATGGTCTGAAATATAAACAAACTCATATTGCTCCACCATCATGCGGATATGCAGCCGGATAATGGTTTCCATTTTTTTTAATGTTGGCTCATTGCTCATTTCTATTGTTTCTAGTAGAGAAATAAATTCGTTGGCTACCTTAAAACAAATGGCCTGCAATATTTCAGATTTGGATTGAATATGGTTATACAGACTTGCCGCTTCTACGCCCACCGTTTCCGCCAGATCGCGCATCGATGCTGCGCCAAAGCCTTTCTCCCGAAATAGCCTTGCAGCCTTTTCAATGATGACTTCCTTTTTAGTGCTGTTCTTTTTGCTTTGGATTTTTGCCATATCTGGTTTCAAAAATAAAGAAAACTAACGAGTGTTAGGATGGGATCATTTGTTTTGACTAAATCGCACAAAGTATATCTGAAGAACCCCGGAAAAATATCTTGACGTACTTTGTTTTCTTTGCGTTGCTGCGAGAAACAATAAAATTCATGTAGGTTTGTGCGGTTTTTAAAAATATACTCATGTCATTAATTGTAGTTGGTTCCATGGCGTTCGATGATGTAGAAACGCCCTTCGGTAAAAGCGATAAGATGGTTGGTGGCGCTGCCACATATATTGCCTGGTGCGCAAGCAATTTTACCCCGGTCAAACAAATCTCCGTAGTCGGGGGGGATTTCCCCCAGCAAGAATTGGATGCATTATCCGCTCGTGGAGTGGTTTTGGAAGGCGTGCAAATTAAAAAAGATGAAAAATCTTTTTATTGGTCCGGCCGTTACCATATGGATATGAACACGCGTGATACGCTCGTAACAGAACTCAACGTGCTAGGCACATTTCAGCCAGTCGTGCCGGATAGTTATCAGGACTGCGAATTCCTGATGCTTGGCAACCTTGCTCCCGCTGTGCAATTGAGCGTCATAGAGCAATTGAAGAGCAAGCCGAAATTGATTGCCATGGACACCATGAATTTCTGGATGGATATTGCGCTGCAGGATTTGGAAAAAGTGATTGCTAAGGTAGACGTGCTTTTAGTGAATGATAGTGAAGCAAGGCAACTGAGTGGGCAATACTCCCTGGTGAGGGCAGCTGCCGAGATTTCGAAAATGGGACCTAAATATCTTATCATAAAAAAGGGAGAACACGGAGCATTGCTATTTCATGGCACCCAAGTTTTCTTTGCTCCTGCTTTGCCCCTGGAAGAAGTTTTTGACCCGACCGGTGCAGGGGATACATTTGCCGGGGGGTTTATCGGACACCTGGCAAAGACAAAAGACATTTCTTTTGAAAACATGAAAACCGCCATCATCGTAGGCTCTGCAATGGCCAGCTTTTGTGTGGAAAAATTCGGCACACAGCGTCTGCGCGAAATCAGTAAAGCAGATATTGATGCCAGAATCCGGGAATTTGTAGACCTGGTAAATTTTGATATTTCTTTAGTTTAAGCAATTAACATATCTCCATTTTTCTTTTCCTATTTTGCCCAGTTCAGCGAAACAGCGTATGCAGTAGGAATGAATTTTTCATGGAGCGAAGGATTAATGGTAAAAATAAAAAATTTGGGAATAATGCAATACGTAATTATTTTTGCCCCCTGATGATAATGACCAAATATACAAAGCAAACGAAGAAACAGTTCTCTCACGGGGAAGATGTCTGATTGTTTTGTATGCCAAAATAATGGAAGCCTTCCTGGATTCGGGAAGGCTTTTTGATTTTTAAACTATAAATGATAAAAAATGAAAGTCGCAGTTATTGGAGCTACAGGATTAGTTGGAACCAAAATGTTACAGGTACTTGGAGAAAGAAATTTTCCGGTGACGCAATTGTTACCTGTAGCATCTGAAAAATCTATTGGCAAAGAAGTCCGGTTCAACGGAAAGAAATATAAAGTGATCAGCGCAACGGATGCAATTGCAGCAAAGCCAGAACTCGCGCTGTTTTCTGCCGGAGGCGGAACCTCGCTGGAATGGGCGCCAAAGTTTGCCGCGGCTGGCATTACCGTAATTGATAATTCCTCTGCATGGAGAATGGACAGCTCAAAAAAACTGGTAGTACCTGAAATAAATGCAGATGCTTTAACAACGGACGACAAAATCATTGCAAACCCGAATTGCTCAACGATTCAAATGGTTGTTGCATTGAACCCCTTGCATAAAAAGTATAAAATAAAAAGAATTGTTGTGTCCACCTATCAGAGTGTTACCGGCACAGGCGTGAAGGCGGTTACGCAATTAATGAACGAGCGCAATGGCATCCAAGGAGAGATGGCCTATAAATATCCCATTGACCTGAATGCAATCCCGCAGATTGATGTATTCCTGGACAATGGCTACACGAAAGAAGAAATGAAGATGGTAAATGAAACTCGAAAAATCATGCGCGATGATTCCATTCGGGTAACGGCAACCACTGTGAGGATACCTGTAATGGGGGGACATAGCGAATCAGTCAACGTAGAATTTGAAAATGATTTTGATCTCGCAGAAGTAAAAAAATTATTGAGCGCGTCCCCTGGAGTTATTGTTGTTGACGATCCCCTGACACAGAAGTACCCCATGCCTAAAGATGCGCATGAAAAAGATGATGTGTTTGTTGGACGGTTGAGAAGAGATGAGACTCAACCAAACACCTTGAATCTTTGGATCGTGAGCGATAACCTTCGCAAAGGCGCCGCAACCAATGCTGTGCAGATAGCGGAGTATCTTTTGAAAACAGGGTTATTGTAAAACCGTGGAATGAAGGTCGTTGGCCGGGGTCAGTTGGAAGAACTAATTTGGGCCAATCTTCTCCAGGCCAGTGGCCCCCGGTCATCATTCAGCTTCAAGGCTCCTGTTCAAAAACTCAAGCAAAGGTTGCAATGCCTCAAAAGCACCGGTTACATTTTTTACTAACTCTTTTGAGGTAAGGTCAGTTTCCTTTAAAGGTTTCATTGCAAGAAAGCTTTTCAGCTTCAGGTATTCTGAAGCAGGATTATCTTTTTCAAAGCCCTGTGGCACTTTGCTTAAAGTCATATCATCGCTTTTGCTCAACTGGCCATAGACCGATTTGAATTTTTTTGTGCTAATGATTTTTTTGAACTCGTCCAAATTGTAATCAATTTCCT
>DATMMJ010000664.1:0-2436 GCA_035569795.1 Puia sp.
CAAATCCCTTTGCATGTTGTAAAGAAATACTCCACCACACAAACTTTTCCGGCAATATCCTTTTCTGTTATTGTTTTGCCATCCTGGCTGGTAAAAGCAAAAGGCTGCACATAGCTAAGAACGGGCAACTTCACTTCCCCATAACCTGGGATTATCTTGGTAAGGCCAACATAAAACAATAGGAAAAGGACTGCAAAAAAAACGGTATAAAAAATTGCTTTCTTACTCATAAAAAATACCATTTGCTTGTCCCGCAAAGTTAGTGATGCGCGGCCTACCCAGCGAATCAATAAAAGAGAGAATATTCAATTTTTGCAACTAAGTTGCATGTTTAACACTTTTATGGGCAACCATTACTTGGATTCAATTAATCTCATCAGCCGATTAGACCCTTTTTCGACCGCCTTGCAGTTCTCGTGGCAAAGCAGCAACGAGCGCAATATGAACTATTTGTCTTCCCTTTTATTGTTGATTTTATGGTGCAAGCCAAGCACCTCATTTTCGCTCCCGACGTGTTCCGCATCATCCTCCCACGATATTAACGCGGGCTTTAGTATAGATTTCCCGATTTCAAAAACAATCAGGCATAAGAATTGTTACTTTTGTATACCAAATTTTTTGCATGATGATCAAAACAGGCAATCCCGTAATTAGCATTTACACTGAAATGACCCCTAACCCGGAAACGATGAAATTTGTGGCCAACAAATTATTATACCCGGGCAAAAGCATTGATTTTCCTGATGTGGAAACGGCAAAGCCTTCCCCTTTAGCCATTGAATTATTTGGTTTCCCGTTCGTCAAAAGCGTGTTTATTGCAAGTAATTTTGTAACACTTACAAAAATTGCTGATACCGATTGGAATGATGTGATACCATCCATCCGGCAGTTTTTGAAAGAATATCTGGAAGAAGGCAAAGCCGTGCTTAACGAAGAAGAAATCGTGGTATTGAAAAAAGAAGGCAATACGATTGATGCCGATGATGACGACGTGGTAAAGCGCATTAAGGAATTGCTTGAGAATTATGTAAAGCCTGCAGTTGAGATGGACGGCGGTGCGATACAATTTAAAAGCTATGATGAAGGTGTTGTGAATTTGATGCTTCAGGGATCGTGTTCAGGCTGCCCATCCTCCATCATCACATTAAAAGCAGGAATTGAAGGGATGATGAAAAGAATGATCCCGGAAGTGAAAGAAGTAGTGGCAGAAGCAGAATAAGAGTAATCACCGATATTTTTTCAAGAAGGCTCCTTTTAATGGGAGCTTTTTTATTTACCTAATCTGGGGTGAATGGTTATTTTTGAAAATTAATCATTGCCAGGGCATGAGCGAAATCTACCGGCTGTTTATTGAAGGAATGCGGCAAACCACGTGGTTGGAATTTATTGCCGTTTGCTCAGGCATTGCCAGTGTGGTATTTTCCAGGATGGAAAATATACTTGTTTATCCGGTGGGCATGATTAATACAATTATTTTCGTATATCTGTACCTGACCCATGGCTTGTATGCAGATGCATCGGTAAATTTTTTTTATACGGTAATGAGCGTTATCGGATGGTTTATGTGGGCTGCAAAAAAAAACGGCCACTCTAAATTAAGTTTATCAAAATCAACTGCAACGGATTGGCGCAGTACTTTGTTGTTTTTTATTGCCTGTTGGCTTGCTCTTTTTATTTTACTAAAAAAATTTACGGACAGCACCGTCCCACTGGCTGATGGTTTTGTTTCTGCTGCCGCCGCGGTAGGGATGTGGCTGATGAATAAAAAGAAATTAGAGAACTGGATTTGGTGGATCATTACCAATCTGGCATCCATCCCTTTGAATTTCTATAAACACCTTGTGTTCGCAAGCTTTCAATATTTAGTCTTTCTCATTCTGGCAATCATGGGATATATTACATGGAGAAAGAAAATCGAGCATGCAGCCACTTAAAAAAATTGTCATCATCGGACCGGAATCGACAGGCAAAAGCACTTTGTGCCAGTTGCTTGCAACGCATTACCACTCCAGGTGGGTTCCGGAGTATGCAAGGCAGTACCTATTGACTAACGGCATAGACTATGGGTTTGGGGATTTACTGCATATTGCAAAAGGGCAGCTTGCTCTAGAGGATGAAATCTCTGCCGAAATTTCCGTTTTGGGTTTTGGGTCCCCGGGCCTAAGGCAAACTGCTCAGCATTTACCCCTATTCATTGACACCGACATGTATGTAATGAAAGTGTGGTGTGAATTTGTTTTTGGGAAATGCCACGAGTGGATCCTTGACCAGATCGCAAAAAGAAGATATGATTTATACCTGCTATGCAATACAGACCTGCCCTGGGTCAAAGATGAATTGAGGGAATACCCTGATTTAGAGACAAGGGAGAAATTATACTTGATTTATAAAGACATACTGATCAATCAACTGGTGCCATGGGTAGAAATAAAAGGC
>DATMMJ010000665.1:0-7631 GCA_035569795.1 Puia sp.
AAACAGTCGGATCCTTTTCTTAGCGAGTATTTTCAATGGCTTGCCGAACGACTCCAGACGCGAATGCAAATGAACCCTCGCAAACCATTCCATGAGACGAAATAGTTATGGAAAGACTTTTCGAGTACAAAACTGCAAACAACGTGTAACGAAGGTATAACGAACGTTGGATCGAATTTTCAACCTGACAAGCACCAGTTCTATTTTGTATATTAGTCCCAGACAATTTTCCATAGAAAAACAAAAATGATAGAATAAAACTTTGATCAGTATACTTTTTTAAAACTAAAAATGATGGGTGTCCTTCTGCAAGCTTTCTACTGGAACTGCCCGGATCTGGAGAACCAGCCATTTAACTGGTGGAATTTTGTTTCTGGCAAAATCATTGCAATAAAGCAGTCAGGCTTTACGGCCCTCTGGCTTCCGCCAGCCAGTAAAGCGGCTTCCAATACTTCTATGGGCTATGACCTTTATGATTATTATGATCTTGGGGACTTGGATCAGAAAGGGTCTGCCAAAACATGGTTCGGCTCCTCAGAAGAACTGAAAAACCTGATTGGTAGTGCCCACAAGGCTAACCTGCAGGTATATGCGGACCTGGTCATACACCAGAACAGCGGCGCCGACCAAATGGAGGTTAACCCGGTCGATGGGGTGACAAGATGGACTCAATTCAACCCCAAAAGTGGCAAATTCCCGCGCACTTTTCTAGACTTCCAGCCTTCAGTTTATGAGACCATGGAGGGGCTCGATCCAATCAATTTCGGGGACATGCCCAACCTATGCCACAGGACTCCAGAAGTATATACGCGGATTCTGGAATATGCCATATGGATGCTTGACGAAATTGGTTTTGACGGTTTCCGGTATGATTGCGTTAGAGGTTATGGCGCATGGATGGTGAGGGCTATACAGGAATTAAGGGGACTGGATAATGCCAATCCGTACACTCCGTTTGGAGTGGCAGAATGCTGGGATAGTGACTATACTATACAGCAGTGGATGAATGAAGCGAATTCGTGGTGCGACAATCCCTGTGCAGCATTTGATTTTGATCTACGTTCCAAGTTGAAAGATCTTTGTGACAGCTATGGATTTAGTTTGAAAACGCTGACGCAAAGCGGGCCGATAATTTATAGCGATCCTGCACTTGCGGTAAGCTTTGTTGAAAACCATGACCTTGCCAGATCAAATCCAATCATAAACGATAAAATGCTGGCTTACTCGTTTATACTCACGCATCAAGGCTACCCTTGTGTTTTCTGGCAGGATTACTATAACTATGACCTGGCACAAACTGGAAACAATAGCGGCATTGATGCACTGATCAAACTACATGAAAATTTTGCAGGCGGACCCACCGACATTCTTTACTGTGACGATGGACTCTATATTATGCAAAGACAAGGCTATGATACTCAGCCAGGACTTATTTACGTACTCAACAACGCTGCCAAATGGAACGGTGCAACGGTCGCGTCTCGTTGGCCGAATGCAAAATTCTCTCCAATGGCATGGCGCGGTCATGAAAATCTGGACGTGCCGCAAGATAGATGGACGGATGGTAGTGGCAATTCAGATTTTTGGGCGCCACCCCGGGGATATGCCGTATATGTCCCTGCGAATAATTAAAAATAAAACGCCAATATGAATTTTTTTAAAATTAAAACAACCTGGTCAAATGCAGAATTGATTGTGCTCAAAGCCTGCATAGCCTTAGCGTATATTTTGGTAGGGAGCTATTTCCATCATTTTTTTTCTCAATACTATGTGGCCTTTCTCGTTGTGTTTGGGATCACCCTAATTTGGGCATTATATTTATGGATACATAAAATGAAAATGTAGAAGGGAGATTGAAAATTGACCGCTATTTCCAGAGTCAACGGTGATACGTAACCGGTTTTCTTGACCCCTCAATTGTTCGGGGCACAAGTTTACATTCCATTTGGCTGCACAAAATATTATTTTAAAAACATTACCACTGAAAATCTTCATTATCCTTTTTTGACTGTATCATCTGAAAACAATAATTTTAGCTCTCAATTTCGAATCATTAAAATCAACCAATCTATGTGTGCGAAAATGATCACAGTTGCATTTTTGGTGTTTTTTACCGCAATTGCAGGTTATGCGCAAATGGCCAACACCAAATGGAAAGCTTCGCTTCAGTTACAACAACAGGTAACTGTGTTATTCGATTTCAAAAAGGACACCCTTAGAGCAATATCTGTCGCAGACAGTACACTTATTGAAACTATGACCTATGCTGTGCTGGACACAACTATACAGTTTAAAAAAGTATCTGGACAAAGTGAATGCGATAGCATGGTCATTGGTATATACCGTTTTAAAATTAGGGCCAATCAATTAAGCCTTTCGCTCGTCAGTGATAATTGTAACGACAGGTCCTCTGTGTTGGATCATACGTTGTGGACCAAAATGGACTGATCATTTTATTCCGTGGTTTAGATTCGCTATGAAGCAACTGCTTCAGGATCCAAGGAATTGAAAAAGTCGTGTACTCAAAAATTCATGCATGCATACTTCCAGGATTTTAATACCCTTTGCCGCAATCCGCCATTCATCGGCCCTTATGATATTTCTATTTGTATGCTGTTTATCCAAAAGCAACAAAACATTAGCGCAAACGCAAAAAATACCAGGTGGCAGGATTTTTCATTTCACTTCTGCCTTTAGTTGTTTCCCGGAAGCAAAACGACTCAGTGGATATACTTATGACAGCCAGTTTTTTGATTTTTCTACTCATTACAAAGACAGCTCCGTGTTAATGGTTGTGCCGGATAAATTGCAGGTCAATAAAAATGGTGTTGATATCGTTTTCTGGTTTCACGGCTGGCACAATAATATTGACACAGCCCTTAAATATTATCATCTTGCTTCGCAATTCGTTGCGGCCAAAAAAAATGCAGTATTGATATTGGCTGAAGCTGCAAAGAATGCACCTGACTCCTATGGGGGCAAACTGGAACAACCAAATACTTTTGAGAGGCTTTTGCAGGACGCGTTGAAGGATTTGCGGAAAAACAAAATCATTCCCATCTCCTGCAAACCGGGTAATATCATGCTGGCAGGACATAGTGGCGCTTATCGTGTGATTGCATATATGCTGCAAAACGGAGCCGTGGATGTGAAGGAAGTCGAGTTGTTTGATGCGTTGTATAGCGAGACGGATAAATTTTTGGAATGGATAAAAAAAGATACGGCTAATAAGTTCATCAATTTTTACACCAATACCGGAGGTGGTACAGATCAAGTTTCCATGAATATGATGGGGGAACTCCATGAGCAGAAAATCTCTTTTTTGTTAACAGAAGAAAATAATATCAGTGCTTCATTACTCCGCTCTTCAAGGATCATCTTTATTCACAGCACTAGAGAACATAACGATATTATTTTTAACCCCGACAATTTTCAACAGTTCCTGGAAGCCTCTCCGTTTCTTAGCACTCTAAAATGAATCTGCTTTTTCACAAAAACCTTGCCGTGGATTTCACTGCGCGCAACTCCTTTTTTCTACAGTACTGGCGATCGTGGATTCTGAGTATTGGGGTGCTCAAAAAAAAAAGGAAAAGGAAATATTCGCTCACTCCTTAAGTTGGGAAAAGAAAAAAGATAAATCACTCACGTGTAATGTTACAGTATCAATTTGACATTGACTAGATGTTTATTTGCGGAATCCAAGTCGTCCGCAATCCTGGTTGTGCTTCCTTACTTTAGACCCTCTGATTGCATTTTTATTGGGGTGACGATAAAAATTGATGAAATTGCACGAAGGTGCAACCGGGAAAAGAAAAGAACGTAAGCAACGGCGCAAGTCAATTCGATCACCATATTATTTCTAAAAAAATAGTCATCATGAAAAAGATTTTGTTTTTTCTTCTATTGCCATTTGCTTTATCTGCACAAAAAAACGCTCAAGAGGAACTGGATAAATATTTGCAGGCGCAAACAAATGTAAAAGGATTCAGCGGCAGTGTGCTGGTAATGAAACAAAATGCTGTGCTGCTGAGAAAGGCCTATGGCCTTGCAGACAGGGAATGGAATATTGCAAACACGGTGGATACAAAATTTCGGATCGGCTCTATGACCAAACAATTCACAGCTGCCTGCATCCTGCAACTGGCAGAGCAGGCCAAACTGAGCCTTGATGATAAACTGAGCACCTATATTCCTGATTTTCCGAAAGGGGATTCTGTTACGATTCAGATGTTGTTAAACCACACATCAGGCATTGCCAGTTATACTGACCAGCCTGAATTTGGCAATGTTGCCAAACTTACATGGAGCACAGATTCCATGATCTTATTTTTCAAAAACAAGCCTTATAATTTTTCACCCGGCACAAGATTCCAATACAACAATTCAGGGTATTTTTTACTGGGCTACATCATTGAAAAAGTAAGTAAGCAACCTTATGGCGATTTTTTGCGCCAGCATATATTGGATAAACTAGGTATGATGAACACAGGCGTCGACAGATCAGACAGCATTTTACAATTGCGGGCGAAAGGCTATTCGAAAAATAAAAATAAATATGTACACGCCGATTATATTTCACTCGCATGGCCTTTTAGCGCAGGTGTCCTCTATTCCACAGTCGACGACATGTACAAATGGGACAGGGCACTTTACGGAAATTTAGTTCTTTCCACTGCATCCAAACAAAAAATGTTTACGCCCGGAAAAGGCAATTATGGGTATGGTGTTTTTATAGATTCGCTGGGCAAACATGTGCGTATACAGCATGGCGGAGGCATCCCTGGTTTTGTAACAAACATCAGCCGGTATGTGCAGGATGATATATGCATCGTTGTTTTGTCGAATGATGAATTCAATGCAGGTGCAGTTGCGGATGGATTGGCAGATATACTGTTTGACATGACTGTCGAATTTCCCTATGCACATAAAGAAATAAAAATTGATCCGGCGCTCCTTGACAGGTATATCGGGAAGTATAAAGCATTTTTGACTGTGGAGGTAATCAAAAAGGACGGGAAACTTTACCGCCATCGGGATGGCACGGCTGATATAGAATTGAAGCCCGAATCAGAAACAAAATTTTTTTACGCCGATGACTCGGACAGACAACTTGAATTTGAAGTTGATAAAACGGGAAAAGTAGTGAGAATATGGTTCATCAATAATGAGCAAAGAGGCGAAATGCAAAAACTTGATTAGTGATCAGTAGATTCTGTCCGCAAACAATAAGAGGATTTCTGGCCCCTTTTTCAAGATTTGCATGGCGCGTTATAAAATTCCTTCGGTGGCAGCCGAGTATTACACAAACGGATTAATCATGATGCAGCCAAACTGTATCAATTCCCACAAATCTAGTAGTCATAAAGTATCTAGGTTGAATGGCAATTCGCGGATTCTTTTTCCTGTCATTTTGAAAATAGCATTCGTGAGTGCCGGGGCGACAGGTGGCAACCCGGGCTCCCCGGCTCCTTCAGGCTGATAATTATTTTTCATCACTATCACCTCTATCTCAGGACATTCATTGATGCGCAGTATCGGATAATTGTGAAAATTCTTCTCAACGACCCTTCCTTTGTCAATTGTCAATCCGCTTTTGTATGCTGCTGTAAGCCCCATCACTACACATCCTTCGGTCTGCGCTTTCACGGTATCGGGGCTAACCACGATGCCACAATCGATGGCGACCGTTATTTTCATGACTTTCATTTTGCCATTTATCCTAGCAACTTCGGCAACCGCGGCAGTAAAAGCTCCCGAACGCTCCACTATAGCCACTCCTTTGCCACTATTGCTTTCTTGCGGCTTGTGCCAACTGGTTATATCAGCAATTGCTTTTAGCACTGCAGTATACCGCTCATGATTTTTTAATAAGGACAGCCTGAAATCAAGCGGGTCTTTTTTAGCAGCGAATGCCAGTTCATCTATAAAAGATTCGTGTGCAAAGCAATTAGTAGAATGATATACCGAACGCCAGTAAGAAATAGGAATATAAAATTTACGCAATACACCTTTAATAGCCAGGTTGGGAATTGCATACTCTGTATTTATGCCACCAGCTATTTGCTCGCTGGCAACATCATAAGCACCGATTTGATTATTGATTTCCTGGCAAACGACTTTATGCTCCAGGGCGATCAGATTGCCATCAATATCCAAGGCCCCTTTACACTCATTGCGCGAGCAAGCCCTGAACGGCCCTTGCGTAAGATCATCTTCTCGGCTCCAGATCACCTGGATTGGCGAGTTGGTTTTCATAGAAAGATCGGCCGCCTCTTCGGGAACATCTGTCAGGCTTCTCCTGCCAAAACCACCGCCCATATATGTATAATGGATAGTGACATCCTCTTCTGGTACCGCGCATTGTTTCGCTAGTTGCGAACGAAATCCGTTAGGGTTTTGGGTTGAGCCCCAGAATTCAACACTGTCCTTTTTTGCATGAACAATCGCATTCATCGGCTCCATAGGCGCATGTGTTTGATAGGGCGTCTCGTATGAGGCCTCAATTTTTACTGCTGCAGAGGAAAAAGCGTTTTTGAAATTTCCCTTTTCTTCAAAAATAGTTCCCTCACCCCCGGCCGCTTTTTTATAATCGTCTTTAATACTTTTAGTTGACCACGTTTCAAGATCACCGTTATCCCATTTAACCACAAGCGCATTTCTTCCCTGCATGGCTGCCCAGTAGGTGTCTGCCACCACTGCAACCCCTTCTCTTAGATGACCCCAAACATTGCGCTGGGTTTTCAAAACATACCTCACCCCCTGCACTGCTTTTGCTTTTGAGTCGTCATAGCTTATCAGCTTGCCTAAGAAAACCGGAGATCTTTCAATAGAAGCATACAACATTCCTTTCACCACACAATCAATTCCAAAAATTGCTTTGCCGTTTGTTTTTTCCGGTATATCCTTTCTCGCAGGAGATGTTCCAATAAGGGTAAAATCTTTTTCGTCCTTTAATTTTGGATTTTGCGGAGGCTGCAATTTTGATGCGTCCATTGCAAGTTCGCCATAACTCAATTTCCTTCCGGATGCCCGGTGGATCACTGTTGCATTTTTAGCATAACAATCTTGAACATGCACGTTCCAGCGATTTGCTGCGGCCAGGATCAATGTTTCCTTTGCCGATGCGCCAATCTTTCTCATCATCTGGAAATTGCCACTTATACTATGGCTGCCTACAACCATCTGATCGCCGTATATTTTGCGGCTTGCTGGCGATTGCATGATTTGTACGGTATTAATATCTGCTTCCAACTCTTCTGCGATGATCATAGGTATGGATTCAAAAGTTCCCTGACCCATCTCCGGGCGATGGTTGTAAATGGTGATCGTGCCAGAAGAATCGATAAATATAAATGCATTCATTCTTGCACCCAGACTGTCCTCGCTAGACAAATTTGTTATCTCGGGCGTTTTACCCTTTACATCGAGGTAACCAATTATGAACAGGGCTGCGCCTGACATCGCGGAAATTTTGAGGAAGTCTCTTCGTTGTATTTTTTGTGAGGTCTTCATGGCAATCCATTTTGAGATTCGGATGTAAAAAGTTATGGTAATGCAGTATAACTCCAGGCAAAGTTAGCATTAAAAAGAGATTCCATCCTACCCAGAAATTTATTCGTGCATGTATTGAG
>DATMMJ010000666.1:0-4197 GCA_035569795.1 Puia sp.
CATATTTTCGGGAGACTTGGATTTTCCGTTGCCGAAGGCCCTGAGATTGAAGATGACTGGCATAATTTCACTGCGCTGAATCTCCCCGAAAACCATCCTGCGCGCGACATGCAGGACACATTTTACATTAATCAGAATCCCGACTGGCTTTTGCGCACCCATACAAGCAGCGTGCAGGCTCGTGTGATGGAAAAACAAAAACCGCCCATCCGGATTATTTGTCCCGGACGTGTGTATAGAAATGAGACCATTAGTGCCAGGGCGCATTGCTTTTTCCATCAAACGGAAGGTTTGTATGTTGATGAAAATGTTTCCTTCGCCGATCTGAAGCAAACGCTTTACTTTTTTGTGCAGGAGATGTTTGGCCAGGATATTAAAGTGCGTTTTCGCCCTTCTTATTTCCCTTTCACTGAACCAAGCGCGGAGATGGATATCAATTGCCTTATCTGTGGCGGCGCCGGCTGCAATGTTTGCAAACATACAGGTTGGGTCGAGATCCTGGGCAGCGGCATGGTGCATCCCAGGATGCTGGAGAATTTTGGCATTGATCCCAATAAGTACACGGGCTTTGCATTCGGGATGGGTATAGAGAGGATTTGCCAACTAAAGTTTCGAATAAATGATCTCCGGTTGTATTCGCAGAATGACCTAAGGTTTTTGCAGCAGTTTACTTCCGCAATTTAACCGCTTTCAATTTTTTAATTTCAGAGGATAGGGTGGCCAGAGGTATTTTTTGTAAAGTTGCGAGCGACATTTTGTTGTCCTTCGGGTATCTAGCCGAGCTTGAGGATTTCATTTTTTAGTACTTTAAAGATTTTAATATTACTGTTCATGGCTCAAGCAATTTGCATTTGCGGCGCAGGGACCATGGGAAGCGGCATTGCTCAGGTCGCTGCCCAAAGCGGCTTTGATACAATCTTGTATGATGTGCGGACCCAAGCAATCGAGGAGGTAAAACTCAAAATAGAAAAAGATTTACAAAGCCTTGTTACCAAAAGCAAAATCACGGCTCTCGAAAAGCAAATCATTTTAAGCCGGCTTCAATTCACCAGTGATATTACCCACTGTAAAGCTGATGTGATCATCGAAGCCATCGTCGAAAAATTAGAAGCAAAACATGATCTATTCATGCAGCTCTCGAAAATAAATACTCACCAGTCCATTTTCGCTACGAATACATCTTCCTTATCTGTCACCGATATTGCCAAAAAAATCTCTAAACCCGAAAGAGTGATTGGCATGCATTTCTTCAACCCCGCACAGGTAATGAAGCTGGTAGAAGTCGTAAACACGGACTATACCAGTGCGCATGCCACACGAATTATTCTTGAACTGACAGAACAGTTTGGTAAAGTTCCTGTGATTTGCAAAGATGCGCCGGGCTTTATTGTAAATCATGTGGCACGTCCATATTATCTGGAAGCTTTGCACCTCGTCGAGCTCGGCATCAGTGATTTTAAAACCATTGATCTGCTCATGGAAACAAGTGGTTTTAAAATGGGGCCCTTTAGACTGATGGACCTCATTGGTAACGATGTCAATTATGCGGTCAGCTCTGTCGTATATGAAGCATTGCGCAGACCTGAGCGACTCAAACCCTCACCCTTGCAGCAGGAGCGGGTGGATAAAAATGAATTGGGTAGAAAAACAGGAAAAGGATATTACTCTTACAGCGCCAAAAGCTGATAGACTCAGAACATTTACCTTCGTAACTACTTTTACAAATCAACAAGTCACATTGTCAACTAAATTCCTCGTTACTGGTGGTACTGGTTTTCTTGGTGCATATATCATTAAAGAATTAGTGGAGAAAAATTATGCTGTCCGGGCAATCCGAAGGAGCAACAAGCTTCCTAGGTTTATCCCGGAAAGTATTTTTCAGAAGGTGCAGTGGGTGGAGGGCGATGTGCTTGATGTTATCGCCCTTAAGGATGCCATGGACGGTATTGAATCGGTCATACATGCCGCTGCAAAAGTTTCTTTTGTTCCCCACGAAAGAAAGGAAATGTTCCAAACAAATATCGAAGGAACAGCCAATGTGGTCAACCTCGCCATTGAAAAAGATATCCGGCACTTTATGCATGTTAGCTCTGTTGCATCTCTTGGAAGAACCAAAAGCGGCGAAACGGTAAATGAGCAACAACCCTGGGAAGAGCATAAATTAAATACTAGTTATGCCATCAGCAAATACAGTGGCGAAATGGAAGTGTGGCGTGCAATGGGCGAAGGATTGCATGCGGCCATCGTTAACCCAAGCACTATTGTAGGGTATGGCGACTGGAACAGCTCTAGTTGTGCCATTTTCAAAAGTGTGTATGAGGAATTCCCCTGGTACACAAATGGTATCAATGGATTTGTAGATGTCCAGGACGCGGCAAGAGCTATCGTGGCGCTCTCGGAAACCCAAATTACCGGGGAGCGTTTCATCTTGAGCGGAGAAAATTGCTCCTTCCAAAAATTATTCGGCTTAATCGCAGATGGGTTTAAAAAGCGACACCCCCCAAGGGAAGCAACGCCGGTGCTGGCCGAAATTGCCTGGCGTCTGGAGAAAATAAAATCCTGGTTCACTTCAAAGCAATCCTTATTAACAAAAGAAAGCGCAAAGATTGCTCAATCCAAAACCTATTTTGACAACAGCAAAATAAAAAAGCAACTGCAGGGTTTTGATTTCACACCGCTTGAACAAACCATCCAGCAGGCTTGTGCAAACTATTTAAAAAATCTACCATCTTCCTAACCCGGGGAATACTCCGGGCTACATACTTCCAATATGTTTTAAGCGTTAATAAAGGCATCAATCGATATTCATGAAACATTTCACCGGCACTCTTATCCTAGTAATAATTTCGCTTGTTGTTATGGCTCAGCAGAAAACTTTCATCATAAGTGGAAAGGTCTTTGATGAGAAAACAAAATTGCCTATGCCAGGCGCCTCTGTTTTTTGCCAGAATACAACTGTCGGCACTATTACAAATAACGAGGGGAAGTTTTTCCTGCGTCTAAGCAATGGCGGCTACGACCTGGTTGTCTCTTATACAGGCTATGAAACAAAAATGATGCGGATCAGCAATGGAGCCGCAGGCAATGACAGCATGACCATTGAAATAAAAGAGCAGGACAAGAGTCTTGGCGAAGTAGTGGTTGCCGGCAGCGCCGAAGTGGTAGACGGGTGGAATAAATACGGTCAATTCTTCATTGATAATTTTATCGGCACTACGCCAAATTCGGAGCAGTGCACAATAGAAAATAAGGATGTAGTTAAATTTTATTTTTATAAAAAGCGCAATAAACTCAAAGTAAAAGCTAAGGACAATATGGTGATCACCAATAATGCGCTTGGCTACAAAATAAAGTATCAGCTTGATTCTTTTGTATACGATTATACCCTCAAAGTGGGGATTTTCACCGGATACCCTTTATTCGAGGAGTTAAAAGGAACCGATGCGCAAAATGAAACATGGAAAGCAAACAGATTCAACAGCTATATTGGCTCGAGACTGCATTTTATGCGCAGTTGGTATGACAGCACTTTGTCTGATGAAGGATTTTCCCTTGAATTGCTGGATGCAGACAACAAGCCAACTGCCGTAGAAGATCCCTACGACCCCAAATTGTATTCGGTTGACAGCGGAGACGCAGTGATCAATATAAAAGGCAGGCTAAGAGTGAATTATAAAAACCACGCCCCGGACAGAAAATACCTGGTGGAAAATAATTTCCCTTTATCCTCCCGGATGCAGATTTCTGCAATTGACGTTATCGATGGTTTTTCAATTGAGGAGAATGGATATTTTTATGAGCAATCTGAAGTTACCAATATGGGCTACTGGGCATGGAAAAAATTAGCGGAAGTTTTGCCCTATGATTATAATCCTTAAATGAAACGCTGGGCGGTCTTTTGTCGGGCGTCTTTAGTTTTTTTTAGTTTTCATGTCAAATCCGAAGCTTGCTTTCCCACGCATACGCTTTATTTCTCCATCACTTTTTTCCACAATTCAGGAATGCGTTTCACCCAGATTAATTCCTTCATTTTTTCTTTGGCCGGCTCTGCCGGCGATCCAAAATACACTTTGCTTCCTTCAAGCGATGCAGGCACACCACTTTGTGCATATAAAACTGCGTCATCACCGATAGTCAATGTTTTGCTTACACCAACCTGTCCCCATAAGATAACGCCGCTACCAATACCCGCTGCCC
>DATMMJ010000667.1:0-2582 GCA_035569795.1 Puia sp.
CTGTCCTGCGCTCGGCATGGCCACTACTCACAACAAAAATGTCCTGCGTGGAGGAGCCCTTGAAAGCAGCTCCATTAGGCACTCGCAGCACATCGTCATGCATGGAGGTAACAAGGAACACATCTACTTTCATATTTGGCCGGAATAGCTTATTGTTGCGTTCATTCAAGGTTATTTCGAATGAAACAATCCCGTTTTGTATGGAGGGATAAATGTTCGCAACGTTGCCACGCATCTGCGTTTCATTAATTCGTATCACGGCCGTCATTCCTTTATGTAACTGGTCTATATAATTATCTGAAATGCTTCCAACCACTTTAAAACTTCCAAGATCGGCAATGCGGGCAAGTGATTCGCCTTCTTTGATTGCCGAACCAATATTTTTATTCACCCAGGTAACCACGCCCGACCGGCTGGCAACAATACTGGCAAGTTTCAGTTTGCGCTCCAGTGCACGCTGGTCATTTTCCTGAATATCGGCAGCAATCTGTGCTTCCTTCATTTCCACCTGCATGGTTTGCTGCTTGCTTTTTATTTCATTTTCTAATTGCAGTTTTTCTAATTTCGCTACTTTCAGATTCAGCGCTGCTTGTTCCACGTTTTCTCTAGTACCTCCTCCCGCTTTTAATAAGCGCTCAGCATTCTCTACATCGGCTTCCAGACTGTTAATCTTCAGTTGCTTGATATCATTGCTTGATTTGATATCATAAAAGCTTTTGTCGAGTTCCAGTTTTAGTTTTTTTATATCGTTGCGTTTTGATTCCAATTGAAATTTCAGTTTTTCAAATTCTGTTTGCGAAGCAGATTTATCGAGTGTAAGAATAGACTCCCCTGCGCTTACCTTGCTGCCTGCATCCATGATCACTTTTTGAACTGAAGCATTTATTGGGCTTGTGATGGTTTCTTCAAATTCCGGCAATACTTCTCCGGATGCATTGATGGTGTTTTCAATATTGCCCTTTTCAACAACTGCGGTTGTGATAGCCGATTTTTTTATGGAAGATTTTAAAGAAATGCGAAGCAGCAAAACGGCAAAAAACAATACAAGAATTGTCGCAAATATTGATAAAGCGACTTTCCTTTTTCTATTTACAATTGCTTGCTGCGGAAGAGCGGTATCCATGGTCGCCAGTTTGCCGTAGGTATCTCAATCGGGATGCCAAACATAAATAGAACCATTTCAAATAATTAGCGAAGTCTTGATTTTGAGAAGTGCCCGTAATCGAACATTCTGTTCGAAAAGGGCGTCAGTAAATTAAGTAGGGAGACATTTAAGATCATAACGGTCCAGGCTTGTGGGCTGGCAAGCCAGCAGACTTGATCGTGTTGTAAGGATTAGACAAGGGTTCTTTTGAAAATGCCGGGTGATGTTATAGAGAGGTTTGCGGGAGGGGGGACAAGACAAAGCGTTTAGCAATCAAACGGTGCAGGTTTTATCCATTTAGAACGGTTGACTCATCTAAATACTTTTTCAACGGATAATATATAAAAAGACAAGTGCCATCTTTAATAACTGGAATGATCTGAGGGCTCATCTCGTCGGGTATAGCCGGGCAGCCAAAAGTAGTACCCATTACTCCATATTTACTCAGGATACGAGGGCATAAATAGGGAGCCCCATGCACCACAATATTCCTTCTTTTTGCATGATCATTGTAGCCTTTATCAACCCCATCAATTCTCAGTGAAAGGCCGTTGCAGCCATAATAGGTATTGCTCGTTATATAGAATCCCAGACTGCTCTTGTTAGATTCATCCACATTAGAAAAAGAGTTAGCGAATTCCCTGCCTGACTTTTCCCCATGTGCTACGAATGTCTGGAAAAGTAATTTCTTGTTGTCCACATCTATTATATACATTCTTTTTTGGCTGGACGATTGACTGAAATCGCAGATGGACAAAACGCTTGTGTTATGTAAGAGCCCTTTTTTCTGCAGCTTATAATATCCTATCCACGCATATTCAAAAGCCTTCTGGCTCAGGCCGGAATCTGCAAGCCCCATTTCATTGTAAACACTTACTGCCATATTTAGAACCTTCTGCCATTCGGCTTTAAATGCGATTGCCTTTTCCAGTCTTACAATCTCGTAGTTTTTTTCGGTACCCAAAGATGCAGAAACTGTCTCAACCGGACTCTCATGCGCCTGTAGCGAAAAAGAGGAGGATGTTATAGCGATCATGATCGCAGTTGACTTCAATATGGTACGAATTTCATTTTTCACAACCTAAACATTTCCTGGTTAAGTTCAAGCAATGTACCAAATCGCAATTCTCATATAATCATTTAGTTATACTGTCTAAAAATTGTACGCTTTCCTAATATGGGACAAATTTTCAAAAATCAGGAACCAGATAGTCACAGCCCAGCCAGACATCGGGGCATGATCTTTTATCCAAAAGGTAAAATCTCGATTATATTTTGAATAGCCCAAATAAAAATGAAAGATCACTGTCTTATAACAAAGCAAGAAGATAATTTTAAAATTACCGCTGGATATATTAACCCGTTCGTGCAGACTCAGTTTCTGACTCAATTATAAGAGTACACGGGCACCAGTAAAGTGCAGATTTCTCCAGCGAAT
>DATMMJ010000668.1:0-2305 GCA_035569795.1 Puia sp.
TCCATTTCAACAAAGCCAAAGCCTTTGCTTCGGCCAGAGACTTTGTCTTTAACGATTTTAGCGGATGCAACGGTGCCGTGCTGTTCAAAAAGATTTCTCAGATCCTCATCGGTCATTTGCCAGGAGAGGTTGCCTACATAAATGTTCATTGTAAAAAAAAATTAAAAAATGAAAAAAATCGTACTCTTTTATTACTAAGCTACGATGGACTGAGGAGACTAACTACAAAGGAAGTTGCGACAGCGCATAGTAAGACCCAAAAAATAGCAGAGCTATTGTAAAGATATGAATTTTTATTACTTATGAAAATTTTCTAGAAAATCATCAAATCAGCCTGAAATGAGCCTTCCGCCGCAATTTATTTACGTGGTATTAATTTATTATCAATAAAAAAGCCGCGCAAATAAGACGCGGCTTTAAGTGTTTTTTTGAGATGTCTTTTTATTCGGCAACCACTTCAAATTCAACTTCGGTTTCATTGCTGTTTCCGAAATCAACTTTTGCTTTATAAGTGCCTAATTCTTTCACATCATCAATAATATGTATCCGGCGGCGGTCAATCTCATAGCCTTTCTGATCACGGATAGCGCGTGCAATCTGTACGGATGTAACGCTTCCGAAAATCTTTCCACTTGTTCCTGCTTTTGCGCCAATCTTGAGAGGAGATTGTTTCAGCACTTCAATGACCTTATTGACTTCTGCCAGCAATTTCTGTTCTTTTTTCTGCTGTTGCTTCATCCTTTCTTCCAGTTGTTTCAGGTTGGAAGGATTAGCTTCTACGGCGAGTTTTTGAGGTATAAGAAAATTGCGTGCATACCCATTTCTGACCTTTACTTTCTCATGCGCAGCGCCGAGGTTGTCAACGTCCTGTATCAATATGATTTCCATGATTGTTTTTTTGTTCATCCGCAGTGGCGGATGAGGCTGTCTACTACTTTAAAAGATCTGTTACGTAAGGAAGCAATGCCATCTGACGTGCTTTTTTGATCGCCTCAGAAACTTTACGCTGATATTTGAGCGAGTTGCCTGTAATGCGG
The DNA here is from genome assembly GCA_035569795.1 of Puia sp. Lineage (GTDB taxonomy): Bacteria > Bacteroidota > Bacteroidia > Chitinophagales > Chitinophagaceae > Puia. The sequence goes on from DATMMJ010000668.1 coordinate 1,038, forward strand.
CGCGGCAGTAATTTGCCCTGCTCATTCAAAAATTTCTTCAAAAATTCGGCGTCTTTGTAATCGATATACCTGATGCCGTATTTCTTGAAGCGGCAGAATTTTTTGGCACGCTTCTCAGGCTTGATGGCCGTGAGGTATTTTATCTCATTTGCTTTTGCCATAGATTATGCCTCCAATTTTTCGGTTCCTGTAGGTACGCCACTTCTCTTTCTGGTATTGTACTCGACGGCGTATTTATCGAGCCTGGTTGCCATAAAACGGAGGATATTTTCATCGCGGAGAATCTGGATGTTCAGTTTCTCATTGAAGTCGGATGGCGCGCCGTATTCCAGAACCCAGTACAAGCCTGTGGTTTTCTTCTGGATCGGGTACGCCAGTGATTTCAGTCCCCATGGTTTGTCGTGCGTTACAGTGCCTCCGCTATCCTTTACAAAGGCAATGTATTTTTTCTGGGCAGCTTTATAATCTTCCTCAGAAAGCACAGGGGTAAAAATCACCATCAATTCGTAATTGTTCATTTCCCTGATTTTGATTAAAAAATAAATTTTTATTGGGCTGCAAAAGTAGTGGTTTTAAAGTAAAAGGCAAAATAGAAGTTCCTGGCCAAACCGGAGAGGTAGAATTGGGGTTATTGGGTAATAACCGGTGCTCTTATTCACGTTGGTAAAGGAAACTTGACAACGAATGCCAGTTTCGATGCCAGCATCGTTTATCAAAACACCTTTTTAAACTATCCAGGTTGAAGAAATTATATCCAAAATATTCAAGCAATTTTAAAGCCCAAGCTCTTTTGACCTTACTGAAAGGATGCGGAAGTCTATCTTGACTCCTCTTGCGCTTTTGGGTGCAATAAGTGTAAGGGTAGAGGTGGGTTGTATATTTTGAAAGTTGACTGTTTCTGTTTTATACAATTTAGAAGCGGCAAGCATATATTGCACTTCCACAGCTACCTCATCAAGGGAGTAAGTTGAACGATTGCTCAGTTTCAGTTGGATATCTGATAGGCCGCCAAATAATCCTTTATGATAATCATTTACAGAGACAGTCACCAGGCTTCGTATGTTGTTTTTTGCAAAAGCTTTTAAATCATCTGCTCCGGATGAAACTTTTTTTTCAGCTGCCAAACTATTTGCTTTGGAAATTGAATCCGTGTTTTGAACAGGCAGCAGTGATGCAGTTTTAAACGGTTCTGTCGTCTTTGGCTGCTTATGTTTAGCAGGAATTTGCTTTTTGTCATTTACGAGCAAATTGTTTTTTTCCTGTCGGGG
>DATMMJ010000669.1:0-2336 GCA_035569795.1 Puia sp.
CATTAAGGAAACTGCTTTAGCCAGATCCATCGCAGAGCCGCCGCCAATGCCTATTACACCGCTTATCGTCCCAAATTCGCTTTTTAATTCCCGGGAGATTTTGTCCACGTAGCTTGTCTTGGGCTCCGTGCTCACGTCAACAAAAATTATTTTATCATTCCCTCGCATAGGTACGCGACCAGCTAATGGCTTGCCTTCAAAAAAATGGTCAACTAAAAAAATGAAGGGTGCCCCCGCTTTACGATGCGGGGCATTGATCTCATCGAGTTGATTAAAGCTTCCTCTGCCATACACCACATAATCTACCATCTTAAAATTCCTGAATTTCATGGGTGCTTTATTTTAGTGTTGCGAAGGTACAGGAATCAAAAAAATAAATTACCCGGCAAATAGTTTGTTACGCATCTCATGGCTTTTAAGTGAAATGATGGTAAATTACAGCACTCAGAGGATTTATGAAGTGTGCCAGGATATATGCGTTTGCGGTGATGCTGCTAAGCTTTCATCTTCTTTCAGCACAACGTGTGCTTTATTCTCCTTTCTTAGATAATCGCTATACCAGCCACGCAGAAGTTGCCGGTAAAACAGCCAATTTTTACTGGGTATTAAAACAAAGGGAACAAAACTCAAGACGGTCAGTACTGCTGCAACAGGGGTTTGAGGTGTACGGGGACCGGCTGAATCTGGTGAGGACAGTTTCCCGTTTTACAATGCCTGAGAATACACTAAAAGAATATTTGGTTGCGGGGGAAAATTGTTTCGACAGGCTTTTATTACTCAAGGAGGAAAATAAAACCATAGTTTCAGTGGAAAGATTTTCAGAAGATGGCGCAACGCTCGCTCCTGCTGGCACCATTTTCTCCTTCCCGTTCAATGAAAGCGGCAATAGCTTTCTGCTCATCCGCTCAGAAGATAAAAGAAAAATATTATTGCTCTGTTTTGAATCTGTGAGTGAATCCTCTCCAAAACTTCATGCAATCGTTTTCAATGAGCATTGGGAGCAGCTGTTCTATAAAACATATCATCATCCTAATATCATCCAACCGATGATTCAGGATGATTTTACCAGTTATCCTTTGGAGAATTTCAATAACTGCCCCGTCCAGCTTGCCAACAATGGCCAATGGCTGATGGCATCGCCTTCAAGAACCAGCCATAATTTTTTACTCTTGCATTTTTGCGACGATGATAATAGTTTTTCTTATAAAGAAATCAAGCTACTACCTAATACACAACTGGATGATGTTGCATTGTCCGTAAATAATGAAACCGGAGAAGCATTTGCAGGAGTGCTTTCCAAATTTCATTACCCGGCACTAAAAAGCGTGCAGGTTGTTCATTACTCCATGGTAACGCAGCAATTTGACTTTGATTCTTCTTACCGTTTTAACTCACTGCCCGGAAACAAACTAAAAAATGAGAATCTGGTACGTGAAAGCTTTATCGCTGTTCCCGGAAGTGGTTTTCTTTTGCTCAAAGAATATGGCAAGCAATACACTAACCCGGTTGATTACGACAACGGGTGGGATCCGGAAACATTTTTTGCTAACAGTTCTATAACGAGTGTCCTCGTACCTGCCAGCCCTAACCATGATGGATATGCGCGATTCAATAAACTGGTCGGCACCACCAGTACATTTCACCGCGGCGATTTAAGCCTGTTCTATTTACCCGGGCATAGAATGGACAGCTGCTGGAGCGGACTTATCAGCAAGGAACAAAAAACCGATATGAACTCGCCGGCACTTTCCTATCTCCTTATTCCGGCAAAAAATAAGCTGGCACTGTTATATAACAGTTCTTATACAAATGAGGAGCAGTATGGGTCGTCCCTATTTTTAGACAATCAGGGAAACGAGATTAGTGATGGTGGAGTGATTTTTTGGAAATTCAATACCTTGCTCAATTTTCAAGGAGCGAGGCAAATTACCTCTAACGAAGTGGCGGTGCCCTATAAGGATAATCAAAGGAGCGGTTTTGCGATTATTCGATTTTAGGTCTCCTGATTTATTTCACCAGCAATTGCTCGGCGCGAACAAGGTCTTCCGGCGTATCAATCTCTACACCCATGTATTTGGTAAGAACCATTCTTACCGGCATGCCATTTTCCAGGTAACGAAGGCATTCAATTTTTTCGACAGCTTCAAGCGGAGTCACCCCCCAGGTTGTAAAATCTAGCAGCGCTTTTTTGCGGAACCCGTATACACCTATGTGCTCATAATAAATTGCTGCAGCCCCAGTATTGCGCGGGTAAGGGATGACGCTACGGCTGAAAAAAAGCGCATTCCTGTTTTTATCCACTGCAACTTTTACATAGTTAGGGTCATCGATGAATT
>DATMMJ010000670.1:0-7048 GCA_035569795.1 Puia sp.
CAGCAGTGCTTACAGTAAATGACCGGTAACCTGCAGAAACCGACCCTATCACAGCTAAAGTTGAATTAGGCGAAACCGTCCCGATCCCAACCTGCGCATTGGTATTTAAAGCGATAAACAAAAAAGCGCCAATGCAGGAGGAAATTTTAATTATCATAGTATTGGATTAAGTTGTGGGTGTTCAGATTTATATAATCAATTTTATTCCCTTACTTCTGTTTTTCTTTGTTCTTATTTCATAACTTAAATGATGTTGTGATTAAATGATCCTTCTCCGTATTGTTCTGAAATTGAAGATGCAGCAATGCTTACAGTAAATGACCCGTAATCGGCATATACTGGACCCATCACAGCTAAGGTCGAAAGAGGTGAAACGGTACCGATCCTAACCTGGGTATATCCCTTTGCTATAAGGCATAGCAGAATACAAAGGATGAGAGGGGTTTTCATGGTATATCTTCATTTAGGATTCGGAAATTGTTGAGTCAAGAACGGGAATTTTAAGGAGATATTTAGAAATCAATTTTCAAACTAATCAGGTTCTCCTACTAATAATAAGTATTACCCTTAAAAGAGTGAATAATCAAATCGCCTTTTTTTCACTATTACAATCTCTATAATTTCTCCTTTCCTGCTAGAGCCCACTTTTCAAGCATCCGCACCAGTTCTTCTAATTCCACTGGCTTGCTGATATAATCATCCATTCCGGATTTAAGGCATATTTCCCGGTCCCCCTGCATTGCATTTGCAGTCATCGCTATGATAACAGGCTGGGCCTCGAGGCAAAGCCGGATCATACGCGTAGCCTCTAGTCCATCCATATCGGGCATTTCCACATCCATCAATATCAAATCAAATCTTTCAAGACTTACAATTTCCAAGACCTCTTTCCCATTTTTTGCAACCTCAGATTTATAACCCAGCCGGCTTAAGATTTTAACCGCAAGTTGCTGGTTCATCAGATCATCTTCTGCAATAAGAATGCGCAGAGGGTAATGCTCTGAAAATTTATCCGATAACTGGAATGAACCGTTATGTTGCTTTAGTATATTTTGATCCAGGGCATTCAGTGCAGACAAAATCTGGTTGTGCAGCACTTCTAGTTTTACGGGCCTTGACAGTATGGATTTAAATAATCCTTGATGCTGCTGATGCTGTTCATCGTTTGCGCAGTTCATTAAAATTGCAGGAAGCCCGGGAAATAGTTCTTGAACTTTTTTAGCCAGCTGAATACCATTTGAATCGGATAGATTAAGGTCCGTAATTATCAGATCAAAAACAGTATCAGCAGATAAGATTTCTAATGCTTGCTTTTCAGATTTAGCCAATATGGGACTCAGCTTCCAACTTTCAAGTTGGCCCATGAGTATATTGCCATTTGCAGCATTATTGACCACGAGCAATATTTTTTTACCCAATAGTCCCGCAGAATTATCCGGTGTGTTTCTTTTTTGAACAGCAACAGCATCTCTCACTACAATTTCGAATAAAGCACTAGTTCCTTCATTGGTTTTGCTTCTGATTAAAAGTTTGCCACCCATTATGGTGATTAACCTGTTAGATATAATCAATCCTAAACCAATGTTCTCAACATGGAGCGCATCAGAATCATCAGGACGGGAGAAGCTCGCGAGAATTTTGCTGACCTTATCGGCTGTCATTCCTTTTCCCGTATCTTTTACTTCGAATACCAGCACTATTTCTTCCTTTTTCATAGCCTGTTTAGCGGTAACTACAACAATGATTTCACCTGACGATGTATTTCTAATTGCATTTTCAATAAGATTTAATAAAACCTGGCGCAAACGGCTTTCGTCTCCTGCAACCTGCTCAGGAATGTCATAACCCACATTACATAGCAATTCTATTCCCTCTTTTTCGGCTTTTGCTGAAAACGAATTCAACACATCTTCAATGCAATTCCTAAGGCCAAATTCGGTTTGATCATGAGTAGTCTTTTCTGTTCCCGCAACACTATAATTCAACATATCCTTTAATAAAATATCATTGATCGCAGTCATCATTTCTCGACCGCAATTACGGATTGTATCCAGATATCCATTCTGTTCTGTATTCAAACTAGTCTGCCCAAGCAGGGAAGCCATGCCCATCATGCTATTCATGGGGGTTCGGATATCATGGCTAATTTTATTCAGTACTACAGTTTTGGATTGCTGGATTTCGTCGATCTTGCGGCGCATATTTTTTTCATTGCGAAGACCTTTTTCAAGTTGTGCCAACTTTTCGGCCAACTCCTGCTCCAGGTCCGATTTATGCGCTTCCACTTTGTTGAGCAGGTTACGATGAATCCTGTACACAATGCACCCGAGGCCAAAAACAAGAGCAAGCACAATCCACCAGATTGAAAAAAAAGTAAGTGTTAGAAAAAACAGACAACCTACGACGAGAAGAATATAATTTTTTTTCATACGCTTATTATTTTTGACATGACGCTGGTGAGATAGGATATGGCTATTGCAAGGCTCATTGCTCTAATATTTATTTTTATCGGTAGCTAATTGTATATTGTTTGTTTTTTAAACCCCAAACCAAATTCCCTGCTTACTCCTAAAATCAAATACCTGTCTTCACTCATCGCTCTAAAAAAGTAAATGGGGAAATTCCATTTTTTCACACTAAACCTCATAAATACACCTGTTTCCAGTTCCATATTGGAGGCATTAAACACCGAGGTCTGCATGGAAACACCAATGATCGTTCTGCCCATCACCTTATATCCCAGTTCCATCCAGTTATTCAAAAGGTCCGCCTGGATATTTTTAAATGAAAAAACATAATGAGATTGTGAAACGAACAAAAGATTTTTATACTGCATCTCCGTATTGAGGGCTACTATTCCCCCCTTTAGCGAACCCAATACCGCCCCGACCATCGGAGTTACTGAATACGAAAATTCATCATTTTCTGAAAAAACTTTTCCGATACACACCGAATAAGTATGCATCTGCTCATAGTTCATATCAGCTTGAACATACCAGTTATGCTGATTTTGAAAATATAAAACGGGGACCACAGACAAAAGCCCGGTCTTATCAGCATAAAAATACTGTTCAAATCCTGCCACGGCTTGCGCCTCAGTCTTGTTTGACCACATACACACAAGTATGATTAAAAGATTATTTCTCATCTTGTATCCTGATTACTTCTGCATTGTTTAATTTATCAAGCAAGCAGATTTCCTTCAGATAAGGATTCCAGTTAAAAATGAGCGTATCGATCGGCCGCCATAAAATCACCCAGCTAAAAATATCCATGCCGTTGCTGACGGTACTCTGGACTTCGAACCCATTGGATTTCAACAGCGATTCTATTGCTTTACAGGCTATCATCACACCCATAGAAATAATGAGTAAAAGCCAGCCGCGTCTTTTAAATTTTTCGAACTCCATCATTTTGAGTTCTTTTTTTTCAGCAAAGTGGCTGCGAATAGCCAGTATCAAAGGCTCCACGTACTGCTCATCAACAGCTGTTTTATATATAAACTTGTACTTTATAATAGAATATCTTTTCGCAGAGATGACCGATGACATGATGTATTGTTCAAACTTGTGGCTCAGGTGCCTTTTGTATATCGGCGCGGGATCGTGGGCATTAAAATAATCCCCGATAGTTTGTGAGTCAACCGTAAGGAAAATAGAAATTCCTTTGGATAACAATTTACTGTTCATGGGGTCCGGAGTGTTCAAATGAATATTTCAAACGGGGATTGAAATAAATCTCCGTTAAAATGCATAACGAACTGCATACTCATAAATTATTAACTCTTCAGATTAGAATTCCCCAGTACAGAGATCCAGTGATGGATGAATAAGTAAGTATAACTATTTTATAAAAAAAAGCAGATGGAGGGCCGCAAAAGAACCTGGAAGCGAAAATATGCTGTAAAAAAAAGCCAAGAGCTGATAGTCGCGGCTCTCAGTTGAGATGGATGGTAACCATTCTAATTTGATAACTAATCAATTTACCCATTTCTAAACCCAATCGAAGGGAAGTTTTGCTGCGGAATGCTAGCACTTTAGTACCTGTACATAATTCAGCCTGAAACCAGCAAGATATGCGCGAGTTTCTAAAAGTCAAATGCATAAGCATTTAGGTAGCTTACCACCGAAGCAGTATTTTTCAATTTTAATTTTTTCAGGATATGGTGTCTGTGGACTTCCACCGTCTTGCTGCTGATTTTGAGTTCCCCTGCAATTTGCTTTGAAGATTGTCCTTCTTTCAAAAATCTTATTACCTGAATCTCTCTGTCTGAAAGTACATTGATATCTGCCTTATCTTCTTCCCCGCTGAACATCTGATTGGAAAGAATATTTTTAACTTCACTGCAAATAAAAATATTCCCGGCATACACCTGGTTGATTGCTTCTGTCATTTCACCTGACGTTGAGTTTTTGGTCAGATACCCTTTTGCTCCCAGCCTCAGCATCTTCTTTACATAAGATGGCAGCGTATGCATAGACAGTCCGATGATTTTAGTTAAGGGCGAATTTTTTCTGAGCAGTTTGATCATGTCAAACCCGCTGCAAGGCGGCATATTGATATCCAACAGTAAAATATCAGGGCGTTTTTCCCTCGCAATTTCGATAACCTCTGTACAGTCGCCCGTAGCCGCTATCACATCAAAATTCGGCTCAAGTCTGAGCATATAACTGACTGCTTCCCGGATTAAATTGTGGTCATCGACAATCATAATGGATATTTTCTTCATAAAGCACTGATTTATTTTAATATTAATTTATTCCCTGTCTATCAGACAAAGAAAGTTAAGTCGCCAATTAAAAAAAATAGAGTTTTGATGTATAATTAAGTACTGAATACCATCTATTTTCTGTAGAGTAATAACTACAAGGTGATAACCTGCCTTACCTTTTGTCTGAAAATAAGTATAAAAAAGCTGAAGGGGAGGTTCATGGCGGTATTTCTGGAATCAGAGAGATAAAACATGACACTAGCCCACTATCTCCCAATTTTACGATTTTGACGGTATCGAGCACTTAACACGTCCATCTGTTCAGGCTAACCGGTCATCTTGTATAACGCCCATTTTTCGAGTTTTTTTACTAACTCATCTAATTTGACAGGCTTACCGATATAATCGTCCATACCTGCATCCAGGCATTCTTTCTGGTCTCCATCCATGATGTTTGCAGTAAGGGCAATGATAACCGGTTGGATCTCGAGCGTTTTGCGAATGATTCTAGATGCTTCCAAACCATCCATTTCAGGCATTTGCATGTCCATCATAATCAGATCGTAGGTCTTATGGCGTGCTGCTGCTACTGCCAGCTTGCCATTTTCTACCAATTCTGGTTGATAGCCCATGTTTTTTAAAATGTGCAAAATGACCTGTTGGTTTATCAGATTATCCTCTGCAATGAGTATTTGTAATGGATAGATCTCAGAAAAATTAAATGAAAGTTTTGCTTGCGATGTTTTTCCAACCTCCGAGGAATTATTTAATCGCTGCAGGCCGGAGCTTATTGTTTTTGCAAGTACATGGTGCCTCGTAGGTTTGCTCAATATGGAATGAAAGAGCTGCTTGTCATTTTTGTAATTGTCGCCAATTGAACTAAGCAGAATAATTGGGATCAGTGGATGTTTTTCTTTTATTATTTGTGCCAGCATAATCCCATCCATAAAGGGCATTTGCATATCCGTCAATACGAGGTCAAATGTGGAATTGGAAGATAAGATGTCTAATGCCTCCTGACCTGAACTTGCGAGGACCGGATTCAATTTCCAATGCTCCAGTTGGCTTTTTAATATTGCCCGGTTTGTCAGGTTATCATCAACCACTAATATTTTTTTATCTTGCAGTCCCTCCAAATTATATTCTCTGGAAACCTGGATTACCTTTGATCCGCCGAGCGTTTTTATTGTGAATCCGAAAACAGATCCTATGCCGGGCTTGCTCTGCACACTGATCTGCCCTCCCATAAGCTTTACCAATTTTTCGGAGATAGCAAGACCAAGTCCGGTGCCGCCATATTTACGGGTAGTAGAAGAATCTACTTGTGAGAATGATTTGAACAGACGCTCTAATTTATCGGCTGCAATCCCTATCCCTGTATCGCGCACTTCAAATCCTAATACCAGCTCTCCGTCTGGTGTTGATTCAAGCAAATGAACGCCTACATAAACCTCTCCCTGTTTGGTAAATTTCATCGCATTGCCAACCAGATTAGTTATCACTTGACATAGCCGCAAATTATCACCAACGATCTGCGCAGGAACATTATCATCTATCTGATAAATAAGATCCAGTCCGTTGAGGCTCGCCTTGGCGCCGAAAATGTCCAGTACATCCTCAATACAACTGCGCAAGCTAAATTCATGTTTTTCGAGTTCCATATTGCCAGACTCGATTTTTGAGAAATCAAGGATATCATTTATCACTTTCAACAGATTTTCGCCACAGGTGGTTATTGTTTCTGTATACATTCTTTGCTGATCGGTCAAGTCAGTTTCCGCAAGCAGGGAAGACATCCCGATCACACCGTTCATTGGAGTGCGGATCTCGTGGCTCATTGTGGCAAGGAAGATACTTTTAGCCTGATTAGCTTGCTCCGCATCCCGCCGGGCTCTGTCAGCATTCAAATAGGCTTTTTCAAGTGCATCCGCGTTCCTCCTTCTCTCAAAATTAACAAGAGCTTCTTTTTGCAGCCTTCCCATTTCCAAGGTTTGACTGATTTGTATTTCGCTGTATTTCTTTAGATGGTAGGACCATAGCCCGCAGATAAAGAATATGATTGCAGCAAGTATGGCATGAATGATAAAAGTCTGCAGCTCGAAATAATTCAGTTGGGAAAAATAAACTTTATAGAAACCAATGTTTTGAAGGTAACTAAAGGTCGCATGGTGAACCACCACCACAACCATTATCGGGATCTGCAACTTCCAGTTCTGGTATGTAATGAGCACTGCGCTCCCGATAAAAGCAAAGAAATGCATTTCGAACAAACCATGCATCTGGTAAATGTACATTGCCATGAAAATGCCTAGAATTGCGCTCAAGACATATTGATAA
>DATMMJ010000671.1:0-8152 GCA_035569795.1 Puia sp.
GAGAAAGCATTCACCTCGCCATTCAGCAATGCACCAAGAATGGTAGCTGCCCGCCAGTCACAAAATGGCGATACGCTTTTTATTGATTCAAAAATCACTTTCACCACCGGCGGCCGAACAAATGTATGGAACACAAATGAACTGTGGATATTAAAAGATGAGGGTAAAATTTTATCAGTCAGGCAAACTTCCAATGCATACCGAGTCAAAAGATCAGTAACAGCTATATATAATAAAGAATAAAACAAGTTTTTCAAATCTTTAGTGACAGCCAGGCTTTGCCGGCAATTTATAAGGAGTTCAATTGGATCGCTCTATTACAATTTAATCCAGACCACCACGTTGTTGAACACGCTTCACCAAGAGTAAAAGCAGCACAAAAGCCAAGGAAGTATTTATTTCGATTCCTATTCATTACCCATTTGTTTTCCCAAGACGCTGCATTATCAATTTATTAATTATTGATTATTCCCTGTTTTGAGTAATTTTAAATCACTTGTTTGCAACCACATTATTATTAAAATGCATGGCACAATCTATGAAGGCATTTATTACTGTATTCCTGCTCTTGCAATATGTCGCTTCATTGCGTGGCCAAGGCACTTGGGTGCTTACAAGGAACCAGGATGGAATAAAAATCTACAGCCGCCATTCAGAGCGCTCTAAATTCGATGATGTTAAAGTAGAAGCTGATTTGCCCGGTAATGTTTCACAAATGCTGTCAATATTGACTGATGTTGCAAGTTACCCTCAATGGGCATATGCCACTAAGAAATGCACTCTGGTAAAAAAAATGAGCATTTATGACTTTATTTATTATTCGGAGATTGAAGTGCCATGGCCATCAAGCAACCGTGATTTGTACGCCCATTGTAAGATTAATGCAAATCATGATGCTCATTCGTTTAAGCTCATCGCAGAAGCGCTAAAAGATTATGCACCACAGAAAAAAGACATCGTTCGCATCCTTTTGTCAAAAGCGACCTGGAATGTTTCCACTGTATCGGATAAAATGATACACGTAGAATATTTCCTGGAGCTGGATCCTGGTGGCACGGTACCCGCATGGTTGCTCAACTTGTTTTCTACAAAAGGCCCGATAGAAACATTTACCAATCTTAAAAGGAAATTGAGCTCGATGAATTAAAAAAATATCGGTACTCAAAAATTATACTGATTTGATCAAAGCTTAAAAAAAGGCAGCGCAAAACAATAATAATATTACGCCTTTTGCAATAACATCCCAGATTGACTTTTCAAAAAATACATCTGCTCAACAAGAAAATTTTGTCAAAAAAACCTAGACTGATAACCTCAGATAGTATATTTTTATCTGGCAATGAATAGACGCAGCCAAACTTCACGCAAGCGACTCCACATATTACAACTCGCTGCTGTCATATTCTTTACTGTTTCCGGCGGGCCATATGGCCTGGAGCCTTTGTTTTCTTACGCCGGTGCCAATGCCGCACTGCTACTTTTAGTGATCTGCCCGATTTTATGGGACGTACCGGCCATATTGACTGTTCTTGAATTGAATAGCATGATGCCGGTTAATGGCGGGTATTACCAGTGGGTGAAGCGTGCGCTCGGCCCACGCTGGGGATTTTACGAGGGTTTCTGGACATGGATATACACCTTCGTTGACCTGGCTGTTTATCCTGTTCTTTTTGTTGAATATGCATCTTTCTTTTTTCCTCAATTGCATTTGTACAAAATACCCGTTTGTCTTTTCATCATCTGGGCAAGCGCCATATTAAATATCCTGGGCATTGTGCCAGTTGGGAAAATCTCCATTGTACTCGGGCTGTTTGTACTTTCACCGTTTGTGATTTTGTGGGCCGTGACACTTTTCACTCATCATGGCACAACGGGGTTGTCACATCTTTCTTTGAAAGGAGTTGGCTTTTCTTCCATTGGACTGGGTATATATACTGTAATGTGGAATTTTTTCGGATGGGATAATGCGACCACCTACGCTGGCGAAGTAGACAGGCCCGTAAGGTCTTATGTCATTTCAAGCGCGTTGGCCTTTGTGACCGTATTTGCGATGTATATTCTTACCTCTATGGCTGTATTGCATTCAGGAATTGATTTTAAAGTTTTGAGCGATAAAGGTTTTCCCTCCATTGCCACAGCAACGAGCGTTCGGGGGTTGGGGACATTGCTTGCTATAGGCGGTATGGCAAGTGCTGTCGGATTATTTTCCGCTGTGTTGCTTTCTGTTTCGCGTGTACCTAAAGTAATGGCAGATGATGGCCTGATGCCGGAAAAGCTGAATACGCTGCATTCAAAATATCAAACACCCTATATTTCAATAATTGTATCAGCGCTCATCATCAGCTTAATGATATTTTGGTCTTTTACAGACCTGATCATAATGGATGTTACTTTGTATGGAGCAGGCTTGTTCCTTGAATTCATCAGTTTAATCGTACTGCGCATCAAGGCGCCGGATGAGCACCGGCCTTTTAAGATCCCAATGAAGATTGGTGCCCTTTGTGTGATGTATATTTTATCGGTTTCTATTTACGTGATCGGCCTTACGGGCGCGTTATCACACTCGGATGCAACATTTATTCCCGCCTTCATTGCAGTATTAGCGTTGATAAGTGCAGAAATCGCCTGGCGTATCATCGTGAAAGTGAAGCTGAAAGCGGCTGCAGCAAAAGTGAAAAGTAAAGGTAATATATAAGAAAATCTCTTACGCAACAAACGGAATAATCGCATATCTTTTGACAGGATAATTGCCGAATGAATTTTTATACCATGCATGGTGCGACAAGGCTCGCGGTATCAGGTTAGCTGCAGTCCAGATGAAAAAGCATAGCGCAGGCAGGTTCCAGCATAAAATAGCAAATCCAAGCCATTCGATGAGCTCACCAAAAAGATTAGGGCAGCTGATGTAATCAAAAAGCCATCCGTGCGGGATCAAGTAATGGGTTTCATCAGGCTTGCGAAGATGTATCAGCATGTCATCCGCTTTCCAGTTGATGAACATGCCTGTGAAAAATAAAACGACGCCTGCTATAAAACGCACATCCATAAACCAAGCAAGAGTATAATGCCCAAAATACGCAAAATAATATCCCAGCGAGGAGCCATTCACGAGGTTAAAAAAAATACCCGACCCCACTACCAAGAGCGGCATCTTTTTTCCCTTTGTATGCAACCGGAACGGGAAAACGAATGCGCGGTTGAAATAATGAAAACAAAACAAACCTATCATTACCCATGACGCTGCGGACAGCGATCCCGTGAAAGGAGAAATAAAAATAAACAACATGATAAGCACGGGTAATTCCATGATTGACCAGCCCAGTCGATTATTGATTGCAGGGCCCCATTTTGCGGAAGCATGCCTGCCGTAGGGCGCAGTGATACGCAGCAATAAAAAAAAGATGATCACTGCCAGCGCGATCCATGCATATAAAAATATCCGGTAAGAAGAATAGGAAATAATTGGTATTGGCATCAATCTTGGCGAAGTTCTTATTTTTTCTTAGTTTGCTTTATCGCAAATCCAATTTTCTCAGTTTGAAATATTTTGGTCATTTTTAATCGCACTACTGTTTTTAAATAATTTTCGTTTTTTGATCCGCTCAGTGAAAATAACCAGTAACCCACTAATCAACATCGCTGCCACACAGATAAGCGATATCAAAAAAACAAATAGAGTGATATAATGTGTTCCACTGTTCTCGATCATTTTAAAATGTTTGAAGGCTCACACAAATTGATTTTTCTGATCACAAGTCTGGTCAAAGCCCGATAGGATAATCACCCAATCATCTAACAAGATAACCATTTTGCTGGAACCATTTGATTGTATCAGCAATTGTTTCTTCAAAAGGTCGTATGCTGTAATGTAGTTCCTGTTTCGCCTTGGCGCTGCTGATTTTCCGGTTGCCTCCAAATATTGCTTCCAACGCTTCGCCAGTGTACAATGGCTCTGTTTTGTTAATTATTGCCATCAGCTTTATAACGGGTAGGCCTATCTTACCAAAAACTGGAGGCAGGCTCGCTACATTTATTTTTTTGTGCGATACTTTGGAAATCAGTTGTACAAGCTGCTTGAAACTATGCCATTTGCCTGCCAGCAAATAATTCTCGCCAGCCCTTCCCATCGTTAAAGCGTTAGCTACAGCGCAGGCCACATCGCGGCAATCGCAAAAATCAAAACCGCCATCAAAAACAAAGGGAAGCCGCCCCAGGTAAAGATCAATGATCACTTTTCCCATTTTTGATGGCTTATGGTCATGTGGGCCAACAATGGAAGTCGGGTTCATTACAAGCACCTCCATCCCAGGCTGGTTCATGGCAAGGGCAATTTCCTGTCCTGCCTTTTTTGAACGGTCATACGCGAATGCTTTGTTATTTACTTTTTCTCTTTGCTCAGTTAATGTTTCACCAGCCGGACGCTGATTATAAGCATGGATAGAGCTTATATGCACAACGCGTTTAACCATGCGTTGCTTAGCGATTTCCATTACCAGTTTAGTACCCTCTACATTGGTTTGATGCACGATGCCCAATGGGTCCCCATTTATCGAGATTACAGCAGCGCAATGGATCAAAGCGTCACAATCTAGGAGGAGCGCCTCTAGCGATTCCCTGTGTAATAGATCACCATGGACGATGTCAACAGGCATTTCTGCAAAAGAGTATTCGTTCTCTCTTACCAGAGCTTTGACCACATAATTTCTTTTGCAGAGTTCAGGCACTATCGCGGATCCTAAATGACCCGTCGCTCCGGTAATCGCTATTTTCATTTATGCTGTTTTTTCCTGATTTTTTAGCATGCGGATTTCTTAGGCTACAAGATACTCCAAAACAAATGCGTATAGCCATGACAGTCTTAAAAAAATTCCCTTTTAAATTTGGTAACAAACAATTTTTGTTATTTCGTGTTAGATAAAAAAAAATCAGCAAAATGATTTCCAAAGAATCAATTACTATCGCAGGGAAAAGCAACAAGCCTCTTCGTGTCCATCGTTTAGGCTATGGCACCATGCGCCTCACTGGTGAAGGTATTTATGGCGAGCCGCCGAATAGGCCCGAAGCTTTGCAAATATTAAGGCATGCAATTAAAAGCGGCATTAATTTTTTAGATACTGCCGACTATTATGGACAGGACGTGACCAACCGGTTGATAGCCGAGGCATTGTATCCTTATCCTGCGGATCTTGTAATATGTACCAAAGTAGGCGGAGCGCGCATGCCTGATAAGAGCTGGATTGGATTCGCCAGCCCGGAAAATTTGCGCGCAAGCATTGACAATAACCTCGGCACATTAAAGTTAGAGCAAATACAACTTGTACATTTCAGGGTGATGTCACACAGTGCTGTGCCGTTCGAAGAATCAATGGATGCAATGTTCGGGCTGCAAAAAGAAGGCAAGATCTTGCACGTGGGTGTCAGCAACGTGAGCCGGGAACAGCTAGAATCAGCGATGAAAAGAGGTACGATTGCAACTGTGGAGAATATGTATGGCCACGCACAGCGCAAAACATTGAAAATGGCTTATGAGGAAAGTAGAGGAGGCGAGGAAGTGCTTGATATTTGTGAGCGAAATCATATCCCGCTGATCCCGTATTTTTCATTGGTTACATCTCTTCCGAAAAAAGATAATAGGATTCAAACCATCGCAAAAAAACATCATGCATCCTTAGCGCAAATCAATATCGCGTGGTTGCTGCACCGCTCTCCCTGGATTTTACCAATTCCGGGCACTTCTTCGTTAAATCATTTTGAAGAAAATTTAAAAGCGGCTGATATAAATCTTGATCAGGAAGACATGAGTTTTTTGGAATAATTTCTTTGCCCTGATTGCTGCTTAATTGCACGGGATGGTTCTGTTTCACCAAACACGCGCATTCTACTTTATAACCGTTCTTTACTTTTCGATGTACATGCGATTAGCTCTGCAACATAACAGCAATTTGTACATCGGTAATAATTATTTTTTTGCGATACCAGTGTATATTATAGCAAATAAATATAGGTTACTTTTATATGCTGGTAATGGTTGACATCGTTGATATAAAAGACATCAATATGTTTTTTAGGAAAAACAGTATATACGCAACTGCTCTGGTTTTGAATGGCATTGTGTAAAACTAAAAGCATGAAAAGGTTTTTGCCTGTTGTACCTGTTATAGCCTTTCTTTTCTTTTTGTCCTTCAAAGCAAAGGCACAAAACAACCAAACTGTAACAAATGGCGATGCCACCTCATCTATTAATTTTACTGGCACGGGATGCACTTACAAATGGATCAATAACGCACCTGGTATTGGCTTGTCAGGAAGCGGTACAGGAAATATTGCCTCCTTCACTGCAATAAATAATAGCACGAGCCCAGTTATCGCAACCATTGCCGCAACGCCCGTTTCAACTGGATACGCTTATATCTCAAATACAGCTACGAACACCATCTTAGTAATCAATATTGCAACCAATACCGTGATTGACAGTATTGCGGTAGGGTCGGCGCCGTATAGCGTAGCCGTAAGCCCGGATGGCAGCCACATATATGTGGCAAATTCCGGGGATGGTACGGTATCAGTGATTGATGCTGCGACCAACGTGCTGGTAGCAACTGTCCTTACGGGCTTGTCACCTTCTGGAATAGCCGTAAGCCCTGATGGCAGACTCGTGTATGTGACAAACACAAATGGGAACACGGTTACTGTAATCCGCGCAGCAAGCAATGCATTGGTAGCAACTATTCCGGTAGGCTTAAATCCTTATGGTGTATCCGTAAGCCCGGATGGCAGCAAAGTCTATATTACAAACCGGCTTTCAAATAATGTTTCAGTAATCACCACGTCAACTAATGTCGTAACTGCTACTATTTCAGTGGGTGCAGAGCCCCAAGCCATCTGCATAAGCCCTGATGGCACCAAAGTTTATGTAGCCAATACTGCATCTGCGAGTATTTCGGTCATCAGTACTTTAACCAACACCCTGGCAGCTACTTGTCAAGTAAGCGGCATAAGCCCAGTGGGAATGTGTCTTAACCCGAATGCAAGCTTGATGTATGTGGCGAACTTTAGCTCAAACAATATTTCAGTTATCAATACAGCAACCAATACAGAGATCGCTACATTTCCGGAAGGCCCTGGCCCTGTCAGCGTATCGCTGAGTCCGGATGGAATTAATCTGTATGTCGTAAACAATGTAGCTGGCACTTTTTCATTGATTAATACTTCTACAAAGACAACAATATCTTTTGTTTCGGTAGGCGAAGGCGCCGCTGGCTCGTTAGGCAACAATTTCATTTCCTACGGACCTGGGTGCAACGGCTCGCCTGTTACTTTCACCATCACCGTAAACCCCAGCGTCCCTTCTTCGGTGGCAATCGTTGCATCAGCAAACAACATCTGTGCAGGTGGTTCAGTAACTTTCACAGCGGAGCCAATGAACGGCGGCAATGCGCCTTCGTACCAGTGGGTGGTCAATGGCAATCACCTGGGGAGCAACAGTCTCACCTTTACAAGCAATGCCTTGAATGATGGAGACAGTATTTATTGCATTATGACATCAAGCGTTGCAAGCACCATACCTGTTTATTCTGCCGTATTTTATATGAAAGTAAATCCTTTGCCAACAATTGCTTTTGTCCCTGACACCGTTTTTATAACTGATAATAACGGCGCGCAATTAACCCCATCCATTACCGGCACGATCGCGCAATATCAATGGTCTCCCACTGACGGACTGAACAAAACAGATATTGCAGGGCCTCTTGCCAACCCTGTGCATAATACCATTTATCAATTAACAGTGCTCACAGACAAAGGCTGCAAGGCGAGCGGGAAGGTAGCAGTGATTTTTGCGCAGGCGTTAAAAATGCCTGGCGCATTCACGCCGAACGGTGATGGGCATAATGATGTGTTCCGAATACCGCCCGGAGTCCAGATTTCGTTACAGAAATTTGAGATTTTTGACAGATGGGGCAGCACAGTTTTTATCACGCAAAATTTAGCCCAGGGTTGGGATGGCACACACAATGGCAAGCCGGCCGTTAGTGGAGCGTATGTTTATATTATCAAAGGAACGACCCTGGCGGGGAAACCCGTGATGATAAAAGGAACCGTTGTCCTGATAAGATGATATTCGCTTGGCAATTAATCCCTTCTCAATAAATCA
>DATMMJ010000672.1:0-2716 GCA_035569795.1 Puia sp.
TTAATTTTATGGATTGAAGTTAGGAATTAGAAATAAGAAACTCTTATACCCCAATAAGAAAGTACGAGGGCGTTAATTCCAACAGCTATCTATTTCCTACTGCTTATCACTTTAATTGCTTGTTTAATTTTATTCGCAGTAAATACCAAATCCTGCTTGTCCTTACTTAAAATGGTGATATGCCCCATCTTCCTGCCTGGCTTTGTTTGCTTTTTGCGATAAATATGCACAAACACATTCTCCATCTTTAGTACGTCGTTTAATCCTTCGTAATGCGCATCGCCACTGTATCCTTCTGCGCCCAATAAATTCACGATAGCGGCAGGCATAATATGCTTTGTATTTCCTAAAGGATAGCCAAGTATCACTCTCCACATCATATCGAACTGGGAGCAAAAATTGGCTTCAATACTATGGTGGCCACTATTGTGCACTCGCGGTGCAGTTTCGTTGACATGCACATCTCCATTTCTGTCTACGAACATCTCCACTGCAAAAATGCCAGGGCTTTTTAATTCTTTCACCACTTTGCGCGCTATAGCTTCAATCTTCCACAATGTTTTTTCCGGCAACGCTGCTGGACTCAACTGATAATCCAGTAAGTTGAGATGAGGATCAAAAACCATATCCACAGGAGGATACAGAGCAGTATCCCCTTTTTCATTTATTGCAACTATCAATGATATCTCCTTATCAATATTCACCATTTTTTCAAGCACTGCAGGAGCATCAAATCCCAGTCTAATATCTGCTTTTGTCTTTATGATCTGCACGCCACGCCCGTCGTACCCACCAGAGGCAATCTTATGGACCGCTGGAAAAAAATTTTCATGTGATTGCAATGCATTTATGTTTTCAGTAATCACAAATGCTGAGGTAGGTATTTCGTGCTCCTTATAGAATTGTTTTTGCAATATCTTGTTTTTGATCAGCTTTAATGCTGATGGCCTGGGGTAAATTTTAACTCCTTCGCGGTCTAATTTTTCAAGAGCTTCTTCATTTACTGATTCAATCTCGATAGTGATCGCGTTTACAAGCTTGCCGAAGCCGTATACATCATCAAAATTTTTTATATCACCTTTTGTGAAATGGTGACACAGATGTGCAGCCGGGCATTCAGGATCATTTTCCATTAAAAAAGTTTCAACTGGGTAATTCGCTGCTGCCTGGAGCAACATCCTGCCGAGTTGGCCGCCACCTAGTATACCGACTTTTAACATTTGTTTATTTTAAGATGTGAAGATACCAACTGCAACTGATTTTAACATAAGAGCTCTTAAACCCGTATTGGTTAGTGAATTAAGAAATTTATCTTTGTGGTGAATTATGACGCCCGATTATCCTCATAAAATCTTTGGAGACAAGCGCATTTGTTATTACCTGCTCATGGAAGCGCTTGCAATGGAAGCGGGCACAATGCTTGCAATACATACTTGAATATATTCTCCCAGCGTTTGACAGGGAGGATAGTTACTCAAATATTTCATTATCATTTATTTTATTTAAATCTCTAACGATATGCCTGTCATTTCAGAACCGATACAACGCAATAAAACAAAAACAGATTTCCTTCCGTTAGAAGGCACCGATTATCTGGAATTCTATGTTGGCAATGCAAAGCAGGCTGCCCATTTTTATAAAACAGCATTTGGTTTTCAGTCCGTTGCGTATGGGGGCCCCGAAACAGGAATAAAGGATAAAGCGAGTTATGTTGTCAGGCAAAACAAGCTCACGCTTGTTCTTACCACAGCCCTGCGAACTGGCAACCAGATTGCTGATCACGTCTACCTCCACGGAGACGGCGTGAAGGTGATCTCACTTCGTGTAGACGATGCCGTTAGTGCCTGGGAGGAGACTACAAAAAGAGGTGCCAAAAGCTATATGACACCCACTCATCTCCATGACGAGCATGGAGAAATAGTTTTGAGCGGCATTCATCTGTATGGGGAGGCAGTTCATCTTTTCATAGAAAGAAAAAATTACTCCGGCGCTTTTATGCCCGGGTACAAAGAATGGAAAACTCAGTATAACCCTTCTCCAACCGGACTCCTGTATGTTGACCATTGCGTGGCAAACGTTGATTGGAACCAAATGGAGAGATGGGTGTATTTTTATGAACAAGTGATGGGGTTCCGCAATATTCTTTCTTTCGATGATCACGATATCTCCACAGAATATTCCGCCTTGATGAGCAAGGTGATGAGTAACGGAAACGGATATGTTAAATTTCCGATAAATGAACCCGCGGAAGGAAAAAAGAAATCACAGGTGGAAGAATATCTTGATTTCAATAACGGGGAAGGCGTCCAGCATGTTGCCATGGCAACGAATAATATAGTAGACACGGTAACTGAGTTGCAAAATCGCGGGGTGGAGTTTCTGAAGGTGCCGTCTTCCTATTATGATGATTTGTTAAGCCGGGTTGGCAAAATCGATGAAGACATGGAGCCTTTAAAAGATCTGGGTATTTTGGTCGACCGCGACGAGGAAGGATATTTACTCCAGATATTTACGAAGCCTGCGGAAGACAGGCCCACATTATTTTTTGAGATCATCCAGCGCAAAGGCGCAAAAAGTTTTGGCAAGGGAAATTTCAAAGCATTGTTTGAAGCTATTGAACGGGAGCAGGCCGAAAGAGGGAATCTGTAATCTTTTCGCGTATTCCGATCAAAATACAAAACCCCTGGTTTTGCCTGGTTCTTGAAGCTCTGGTTAT
>DATMMJ010000673.1:0-6314 GCA_035569795.1 Puia sp.
ATAAGAACAGTACCGGCAATACCCCTTTAGGGTAATGCACAGGATTTGGGATTGAAGCCTAGGTAAAAACTAAAAGGCCAGAGGAATTAAATTTAAGTTGGCAAACTATGATATCATCAAATACAAATAAAGTCTTGAAAGTTCATTGCGAGAATGTTTTTTCATTGATCGAATTTAATCAAACAAAAAATGAATAGGAATAAAAGAGCAGAAAAATTATTTTAAAATAGCAAACATGCGGGGAGTTATTCTGAATAAAATTCTTGCGTTGCAATTCTGTTTTTTAACGCCTTTACTTATTTAAGCAAAGTCAGCCATTTCTTCAATAACCACGGGTTCATTGAAATTACTGTATCGTATCCAGCTCGGTGAAATTTTGAAATGAACAAGACCAGGCCAGGTATCGGCCCTTTGCCGGCCATCCTTATACACATCATAGTAAATTTCTTTTAGGTACTGCGATTCTTGCCCGCTTAGTATGGTTGCCTTGCCTTCATATTGGACCGTCGTCTCATCATCCCAGCCGATAACCATAGCTACAAATGGGTTTCCCATAATATTCAGGTACTTGCGCGAAGATTTGACCGTGTCAAAAATGATCTCGATATCTTCTGAAACTGCAATGCCTATTAGCGCGGCTTCAGGCCTGTTTTCTTTTGAACAAGTGGTGATAACGGCTAAGATATGTTGTTTTATGAAATGGTAAATAAACTCCTTGGTCATATAATCATTGAGTTATGTTGTGTCTGCACAAGATAATTTTTTTTGACGTGGCATTATGCAAATAGTATGGAGAGCACGTTTAAAGAGATGTATCAAAACCGTACACCTTGTGTATCAAAAACGGGGCATTAGGAATTACGCAAAAAGTCATTCGGCTGCTAACCTCCCAGCGTTTTGAGTCTGGATACACTTGGACCAGATTTTGTGGTGGAAATTCTTGACCCTTGCGTACCCTAATAAACAAAGAATAACCTGAGAATAAATAAAAACCGGGCATTGTGTAACAAATTCCAGGACTTACGCATCTTACTTATAAATATATTTTATGTTCCAAAACTATCTGAAGGTTGCTCTTCGCAATTTGTGGAAGCATAAAGCTTTTACTGCAATAAATATCGTGGGCCTATCATCAGGTCTCGCTGTTTGTTTACTTATTGTTTTATATGTAGTGGATGAATCAAGCTATGATAAATACAATGCAAATGCGGAAAGGATTTACCGGGTAGATTCTGATATATATTTTAATGGCACGCAATTTACCGCTGTTACTACCCCTGCGCCTTTGGCTCCAACGCTTCTCAGAGATTACCCTCAGGTAGAACTATTTGTCAGGCTCAAGGATTTTGGGGATATCCTTGTCAAAAAAGATAACCAGAGTATACAAAACCACAATGCTGTATTTGCGGATTCGACATTTTTTCGGGTTTTTACTCTGCCGATGATTGCTGGCAATCCTTTAACTGCACTCAATGAGCCTAATTCTATTGTCATTGATGAGACTGCCGCAAAAAAGTATTTTAACAGTACGGATGTTCTGGGAAAATCGTTGTACGTGAATAATTCGGTAAACTGTAAGATAACCGGCGTGATGAAAGATATCCCGAGACAATCGCATTTTCATTTCAGCTTTATCCGCCCGATGCATGACACTTATCACGACGATCAAAATGACTGGCTTAGTAACAATTATCAGTCTTATGTTTTAGTAAAGGCGGGGGTGGGCCGAACCGCTTTCCAAACAAAAGTCGACGCAGTTATAAATAGGTATCTCGTAAAGCAACTCGAACAGGTGGTGCATACTTCTGCAAAGGATATGGAGAAACAGGGCAATCATTTTTCATATCCACTGATTCCACTTACCGATATCCATTTGCGTTCGAATAAATCTTATGAGTTTGAAGCAAACGGCAATATCACCTACGTGTATATTTTTTCAGTCATTGCAGTTTTTATCTTACTCATCGCTTGCGTAAATTTTATGAACCTCTCTACTGCCCGTTCAGCCAATCGTGCAAAGGAAGTGGGCATCCGGAAAGTGGCAGGTTCGTCACGCTCAGACCTGATCACTCAATTTTTAACGGAATCTGTTTTATTGAGCTTTTTCTCATTATTGTTTGCACTGTTGATCGCAGCATTACTACTTCCCTTGTTCAATCAGCTTTCTGGAAAACAAATGCAGGTCCTCACCTTATTTTCTTCGCGGATATTGCCCGTGCTCCTTGTACTTATGATCGTAGTAGGTTGCATTGCCGGAAGTTATCCTGCATTTTATCTATCATCTTTTCAACCGGTGCAAGTCCTGAAAGGCACAATTGCAAAAGGTTTTAAAAGCAGTTGGCTTCGCAGCGGCCTAGTAGTTTTTCAATTTTTTATTTCCATCACGCTGATAATTGGGACCATTGTCATCTATAACCAGCTTAATTATATTCGGAGCAGAAATATTGGTTACGATCGCCAGCAGGTTCTCGTGCTGAACAATACGTATGTACTTGACAAGAAACTAAAGCCCTTCAGGCAGGAAATGCTGAAAATATCCGGAGTGCAAAACGCATCCATTGCTGGGTCTATGCCCACAGAAACAAGCTTTAACCAGAATGGCTGGTTCCGTGACCCCACCCTTGACGCAAAGCAAGTTGCCATCATGACCGATCTCTATGTTGACCAAAACTACATCCCTACGTTGGGTATGAAGTTGGCAGGAGGCAGAAATTTTTCCCGCGACTTTGCCTCAGATTCCACTGCGGTAATACTGAATGAAACTGCGGTAAAGCTTCTGGGTTACAAGAATCCGATCAATGAAATTCTATACCGGCCTAATGGTTCGCCGGATCATTTTAATGCAAAGCCATTTCACGTGATTGGCGTGGTGAAAGATTTTAATTTTAGTTCCATGCACGATAAGGTTGGCCCACTAGTAATCGAGATGAATGAAAATTCCGGAAGGATCGCTTTACGTATCAACACAAAAAATATCCCTTTACTAATCGACCATATCGAAACTATCTGGAACAGCATGGCCTCCGGTCAGCCGTTCAGCTATTCATTTTTGGATAATGATTTTAACAACATTTACAATGCAGAACAACGAACGGGCAAGCTGTTTATTTCGTTCGCCGTTTTTGCCATTTTCATAGCATGCCTGGGGTTGTTTGGACTGGTGACCTATGCGGCTGAGCAACGTACCAAAGAAATAGGGATTAGAAAAGTACTTGGCTCCAGCGTTGGCGGCCTTGTTGCAATGCTTTCAAAGGATTTCCTAAAGCTGGTATTGATCGCATTTGTGATCGCATTCCCCATTGCATGGTGGGCAATGAATAAATGGCTGCAAAGTTTTGCATACAGGATAAGCATCAGTGGGTGGGTATTTGTTTTGGCTGGCCTGCTCACCTTAGTAATTGCACTTATGACAGTAAGCCTGCAGGCAATAAAAGCTGCCGTTGCAAACCCGGTGAAAAGTTTGAGGACAGAATAGTTTATATTCTGCTATGTAAAATGAATTATTGAATGCGAACCAGCACCAACTGTATCAAAAACGTGCAATTTCGCACCCACTGCTTTTAGGCTAATTCATTATACAACAATCGAAAATGATTTTGATCGATAGGTTGCTGCAAAACCAATAAATCTTCCAATATGGTTAAAAGTTATTTCAAAACTGCACAGCGAAATCTTGTTAATAATAAAGTCCACTCTCTTATAAATATATCCGGGCTCTCAGTGGGTCTGGCATGCAGCCTGCTCATCTTTCTTTGGGTGCAAAATGAATCGGGGATTGACGGTTCTTTTAAAAATGATACAAGATTATATAAAGTGTACGAACGGGAATATTATCAGGATCATATTAATGGCAATTACGATACACCCGGTCCGCTGGCCGAAGAACTGAAGAAAGAAATACCTGAGGTGCAAGATGCGGTTATGCTGCAGGAAGAAAATGATCAAACCGCTTTGCAGTCAGGGGATAAGACCCTTAAAGTGGAAGGCACAGGAGCAAGCCCAGGTTTGTTTGGCATGTTTGGTTATCCGCTTTTACAAGGTACTCCCGCATCTGCAATAGGCTCAAATGTAAGTGTCGCCATCTCTGAAAAAACGGCTGATGCTTTTTTTGGCAATCCGCAAAATGCAATGGGAAAAACGATCCGCTTTAATAATAAAAAAGATTTCAAGGTAAGTGCTGTCTTCAAAGATTTACCTGCTAATGTATCCCGCAAATTTGATTATGTTATCAGTTGGGAAGCTCTGGGGCAAGATCAGCACTGGTTAAAAACATGGTCAAACAGCGGCCCGCTAACTTATGTATTATTACGGGAGCATACGGACCCGACATTGGTGGATAAGAAGCTGACCTATTTCCGGAGTTCATATATCCACGACAGCAGTGCTGCTTATCACGTAGAACTCGGCCTTCAAAAGTTTGACCAAGTTTATTTGCACAATCAATTTCAAAATGGTAAAGTTTCCGGCGGCCGTATTGAATACGTTCGCCTGTTTAGTATTATAGCCGTTTTTATTTTGCTGATCGCCTGCATCAATTTTATGAACCTAACAACTGCCCGTTCTGTAAAGCGTGCAAAAGAAGTAGGTGTACGCAAAGTCCTTGGCGCCGTGCGATCTGTGCTGATCAAACAATTCATAAGCGAATCTTTAGTGCTTACCGCACTGGCAGTTGTGATTGCTTTAGTACTAATGATTTTGCTTCTCCCGGTATTTAACGGCATAACACAAAAGCAAATATCGCTGCCCTTTAACCAGCCGTCTTTCTGGGGTAATATTTTTATCCTAACGATGACCACTGGGCTAATTTCGGGCAGCTATCCTGCTCTATATCTATCTGCTTTCAACCCTGTAAAAGTTTTAAAGAGAGTTACAAAGCTTGGCGCCGGCGCGGTATGGTTTCGTAAAGGATTGGTAGTGTTTCAATTTGTTCTCTCGCTGATTTTGATCTTTGGCACAATCGTAGTTTCAAAGCAAATACTTTTTATTCAGAACAGGAATTTAGGATATGACAAAGAAAACCTAGTTTATATTCCTGTAGAAGGTGAGCTTGTCAGCAGATATTCAACTTTTAAGAATGAAGCAATACAATTACCGGGCATACAGAGTGTCAGTTTTATATCCGATAATCCTGTTAACCTCGATCAGGGGACCATTGGTGTTGATTGGGAAGGAAGGCACCCGAACACTTCGATTCTTTTTGAGCATCCTGACGCAGGATATGATTTCGTAAATACAATGAAGTTACAGGTGGCTGAGGGCCATTATTTTTCCAGAGATTTCCCAACTGACAAAGACGGATATGTGCTTAATCAAACCGCAGTAAAAAATATGGGTTTTACAAATCCCGTTGGAAAAATGATTACCGTAAACGGCCGCAGAGGTGAAGTAATCGGCGTTCTGAAAGATTTTAATTTCAGATCCTTGCGTGAACCAATTAAGCCGATGATTATACAGTTCGGCGAAACTGAAGATTTCGGTAATATCCTGTTGCGGACGGAGCCTGGTAAAACCAAACAGGCGCTTGATAACCTTGCCATGCTCTGCAAACAATTTAATCCTGCATTTCCATTTACCTATTCTTTCACTGACGAAGCGTATCACAAGTTGTATAACAATGAACAAATTGTCGGCAAGCTTTCCAATGTCTTTGCATCTTTGGCCATCTTTATTTCCTGCCTCGGTTTACTGGGACTTATCATATTCACGGCAGAACAACGTACAAAAGAAATTGGCATCCGCAAAGTGTTAGGCGCTTCTGTAGGAAGCATTATGCAATTGCTGTCTGCAGATTTTCTGAAACTTGTTCTTATTGCAATCCTGTTAGCATCGCCCATTGCATGGCTAGCGATGAACGATTGGCTGAAGGGCTATGCTTATAAAATTAATATCAGTTTTTGGATGTTTGCGGTAGCAGGCGGATTGGTTGTGTTGATAGCTGTTTTTACTATCAGTTTCCAGGCAATTAAAGCAGCGATGGCAAACCCGGTGAAAAGTTTGAGGACAGAATAATTTGTATGCGATTGTGCAAAATGAATTAAGCGCGTCAACTTATGTTAGACAGCATTTGATCGGCCAACGTATCTGTTCAAAGGATCAATTCATCTTGCAATTGCTGGCGTTTTTTGTAGAATTTAGTCTTTTTGTCGGAGGAGTCATGGTGTACCGTTAACGTACAGCTGTTGTCCGATATTGAACATATGTGACAGCTCAATTTTCTCACTTTAAACATGTAGTCTGAGTGGCATGCATTTTGACCCTTCTCGGGGCACTTACTTTCAAATCAATTATCCATCACTTTTTTCAGATCGCCTGGC
>DATMMJ010000674.1:0-2347 GCA_035569795.1 Puia sp.
TGACAATGAAAGATATTCGGCCGTAAAATTCTCAGTGCGTGGCCGCGATATGGGCAGTGCTATCGCTGAAGCACAGGATAAAGTGGATAAAGCAGTTGTTTTGAAGAAGGGCTATACTATGATCTGGCAGGGCGATTTCGAAAACCAGCAACGGGCAACAAAAAGACTAGCGCAGGTTGTGCCAATAAGCCTTTTGCTAATCTTTCTCCTGCTTTTTGTGATGTTCGGCAATTTAAAAGATGCGGGCCTTGTGTTTATCAATGTTCCCTTTGCGATTGTTGGCGGCATTGTTGCACTCTTTGTAACAGGAACAAATTTCAGCATTTCTGCAGGCATAGGGTTTATCGCATTATTTGGCATTTGCATTTTATTTGGTGTCCTTTTGATAACTGTGTTTAAAGAGAACCTCGAAAAATTAAAAGGAAGGAAAAATATACTATATCGTGCCATCCGGGAAGGAGTTGAATTGCGCGTGAGGCCCGTGATGATGACTGCATGTATGGCAGCAATTGGATTATTACCTGCAGCTGTTTCTCATGGCATAGGCTCAGAAAGCTCCCGT
The DNA here is from genome assembly GCA_035569795.1 of Puia sp. GTDB lineage: Bacteria > Bacteroidota > Bacteroidia > Chitinophagales > Chitinophagaceae > Puia. Next base: position 563 of record DATMMJ010000674.1, read on the forward strand.
CCACTTGCGCGGGTTGTGATCGGCGGCATCCTTTGCGCAATGACATTTTCACTATTGATATTCCCACTCATTTTTGCAAGAGCTTATCGGAAATTTGACGCCAAATATGGCGACCAGATGGTAGAAAAAGAAGGCAACGCAGGGTAATTACAAACCGGCAAAATGAAAAATCAGCATAGGAAATTAGAACGCGTAGAAAGCTATAGTGGATGTCGACTCCTCTCGCGCGACAGTTCACTTATTTAAAAAAGGGTTGACGTATCAACCACCCTCTAACTAAACATATTGTCGGAAATCCCTATACTGCAAATGAAGTACCGCAGCCACAGGTTTTAGAAGCGTTCGGGTTCTTGAATGTAAAACCTCTGGAATTCAGCCCATCTTGCCAGTCTATCTCCATACCCATAAGGTAAATGCCATGCGATTTGTTCATTATGAAAGGCATGCCTTCAAATTCATATTCATCATCGTTTGTGTCCTTGCCATCAAACCCTAAAATGTAAGATAAGCCAGAACAACCACCACCCTTCACTCCGATCCTTAAGCGCGTGCTTTGATCAAACCCCTCCTCATTCATGAGCCGTTTGATCTCATCGATCGAATTTTGGGTGAACGACACTGGCGATTCTGTAATAGTTTCCATATAATGCATTATTATGCAAAAATAATAACAAAAGCCGATAGTAAAAGCTTAAAACTCAAAAATTGCTAGACAATTGTTAAAAAATGCATGCATTTTCAACGATGCGTTCCCTCAGGACACATTTTATTCGATTGTGAGATGCTTTTTCAAAGAGAATTGAAAACATGTTATGCTTTTGATATGCATAATGTTTATTTAACTTCGTGAAGATTCACAAAACGTTGAGCGGGCTTCCTGCTAAACAAGCCGGGCGAATTAAATCAACGTAAGTACTAGAGGACATTGTAAGGTTTACCAATTAGGAGAAAAATAAGTTTTTCAATGAAAAAATTAATCTTAAGTAAAGATTATGCAGCCATAAGAAAGGCGCTCTCAGAAAACCCCCAACTTGTTAACGAAGGATTGCCCTTTGATGAGGAAAACACAACGCTAGCCCATCCATTGCACCGCATCTGTGATTTGGTTTATTCGGGAGATTTAACCGATCGGGAAGCTAAAAAAATAGCTGAATTATTTTTAGAGTCAGGCGCTGACGTCAACGGATTTGAAATGATAATAAAAAGAGATACCCCACTAATAGCCGCTTCGAGTTTACACGCGGATATGGTTGCAATTCTATACATTGAACATGGTGCAAATATCCATCATCAGGGTTGTCATGGCGGAACGGCATTACACTGGGCTGCATGGTGTGGAAGAGACATTGTGGTCAAAAGACTTATTGAAAAAGGCGCAGACATCAATAAAAGATGCATTGACTTTCAGGCAACACCTCTTTTTTGGGCTGTAATGTCATATAAGGAAGAAAACGACCAGCACCACCAACTTGAATGTATTAGACTACTAGTCCAAGCCGGGGCAGATAAGAACATTCCTAACGGAAAGGATAAAAATATTTACAGCATGCTAAATAATGAAGATTTAGAATTAAATAAAATAATTGCAAACTGAGGTACTGCCTAATTGGTAAAGAATGCAACCTAACATCGCCCTCAATTCATTATTTTTGCCCAATCAAAAAAATATTCATGTCCCTCTCATCACCCGAATTCTACTGGAGCATTGTGATAGCTGTACTGATTGCAGGTACACTTGCCTACTTATTGTGGAAACAAAGAAAAGAAGCCAAGCAAAATGAAAAC
>DATMMJ010000675.1:0-2344 GCA_035569795.1 Puia sp.
TGGGGTGGGCCGATGATCAATTTCTGACCGTCGTAAAGCAACCACTCTCCATATGTTGCACTGAGCCGGTTAAGGAATTGCCAGGCCGTTTCCTTATACTGCACGGTGTAGGATAGTGTTTCTCCGTAGCTAGGGGCTACTTTGGGTTGCAATAGATTCTGCGGGAAATTGCTTAAGACGTCCTGGGCAATATTTTTGACTGCTTTTTTTTCCCAAGTCTTGCAATGCGGGCCATTATCGAGCAAAATGGTTGGGCTGAAACCGCTGATGATGATGTTACCTGTAAATCCACTCTGTCTTGCAGCTTCTATCTGTGTGATGACCCCAGAAAATTGCATGGATCCAGTGCTGCCGATTGCATCAATTTTGATGGTGACAGTGCCGCCAATCATGTTTTTTGAGGAATTGAGAATGGCACCAGAAGTGCCGTCTATGGCTTCCGCCGGGCATACCAGCCGAAATTCATGATGCTTAAAAATGCTTTGGGAAACTGCCAGGGAAGAAAACTGCTTGATGCTCTTGCCTTGGATATCAATTCCAATACTTACAAATTGAGCCATAAAAAAGGGTTTGTCTTTTATGGTGAAATAAAAGTAGCCAGACAGATATTTACCTATTCAGGCCAGTTGTTTTTAAACTCTGAATCATTTAGCTTGATCTCACGTGCACTAAGCGTCAGCTGAATCTGCAAAGGGTTATTGCCTGTATGATCGAAAGTTTCATTATAATCTACGCAATGAGCGTCTGAAAATTCAAGCGTTTTGAGTTTGCTGTTGGTATCACGCCTGAAAAAAGTGATAGAGCCGCTTTTGGTTTGCGTAGGACTAATCATCCAATCAAATAAATCTGTGCCACCATCCCCTTCCACCACAAGATTGATACCCCCACCCTGGGGAATGGCGGTTGGCTTTCCTGTCGCATCCGTGGTTTGTGTAAAACGAAAGCCGCAATGCAGCACATTCATTTCATCCCCATCAATTTTCAATTTGGCAACGAAGGACATAGTAAAATAGTTAAATTTTCAAAAGCCAATAAACTAAGCTCCAACAATCAATGTGTTCAATTTAATAAAAAGCCGATTTTGATTTCAGTGCTATTGCTCAAATCAGCGATTATACCCACTCATTGATATGTTTGCCTGTTCCCAATTCAATTTCCTTACAACTCAGCGTGAATGTTTCCGTGACGGGGTTATCTCCTGTACTATCAAAATGCTCATCATAATTTACCATATAGGCTTCTTTGAATTTAAGTTCCTTCAACGTAGCATCTGTATCTCTTTTCAAAAATACAATTGACCCGTCTTTTCTTTCAAAATTGTTGCACATCCATTCAAAATGACTGGTGTCTCCAGTAGATTCTATGGTGAGGGTGATTTTCCCACCGCGGGTTACAGATGAAGGACGGCCAGTTGCATCCGTTTCCTGGAACAATGCGTAATTACATGCTAATACATTAAGTGTTTTACCTGCCACTTTCAGGGTTGCTTTAAAAGACATAAAGAAGGGTTTTTAAAAAATGAATAATTGTATAGTAAAAGGAAAAACTACAAACTCATGAAAAAACACCCAGATTGCTTTGCATCATTTCTTCAAAGGATCTGTTTTGGACAAATGCGTTGCACTGAAGGCGCGACCAACAAAATTTAATACGGATCCCGCAACAGTAAATTTTCCTTAAAAGAATATCAGAAGTTATTAATAAATAATTACGTGAAACCAGAGCGTAAGAATCAACCTAAAATTAATGGATTAGTATTTCCTGAGAACCCGTTGTTTTACTTTTTTTTACAGGTATTAACACCTATTTATCCTGCGCATATTCAGAAGACCAGTCATTGCCATCATCTCCTTTTTGTCCTTCTAGCTTTATTAAAAATGTTTTTGCAGGAAAATAAGGTTTCAGATGAATGTCAAGATAAATCTTATCCTTTTGCACCGGATCCTGTTCAAATCTTCTTATAGTAAAGTTTTCAATCAGTTTATTTGGACCCGTGATGCTATCAAGAAATTTTACAATTTGGCCATTGAGATCTTTGCGGGTGTTTGCATTAAAGTTTTCAAAAGCACGCCGATTTAAAAAATCCATCATTACCTTGGCAACATAATCAAAAACCCGAACGACTGAATAAGTTTGCAGGCCCAGATTATCTCCGCTAAACAAGGTCTTGGCAGAAAACGCCATTACCTTGCCGTATTCTTTCACCATAGGAACAAGTCCCAATTTTTCAAGACTTGCTATTTCACTTTTCTTTAAGTCAAAACGCACCCCATCTACTTCGTTCATTCCCCCGTGTTTTTTCCCTGCTGTTACTTGCGACATGAGGGTATTATAAATCTTTCCT
>DATMMJ010000676.1:0-2451 GCA_035569795.1 Puia sp.
CAGTTAGGCTTTAAAAATAGTTGATTTTCTAACAAAAAAGGCGGAAAACCCGCCTTCAAAGTTAGCTTAAAAATGTCCTTTTACAATGATGATTTGGCAAAAATATTCATCTCCCCACCCTGATTAAATCTACCATATTGAACAGCCTTACCTTGTTCCGGCACTTCAATAACCACATCCACATCGTGCTGAAACTCATTCGTTCCTCTAAACTTCCCTTCCTTAGTAGTTTGGAAGACGTATATAAAGCTCACACCTGGGTTATCTGTCTTTAGCTTTGTAAGTTCTTGCGGAGATAAACCAAGTTTGTTCACGCTGTCAAGGAACACGAATTGATACTCCGATAAATTCTTTGGTAGGTTGTCGGCAACAAAAAAATTTTCATTAGCCACATCTTTATCCTTCAACTTTTTCTGCAACGTAGCATCCAATTTCTCCTCCTTGGCCACATACAGCACCTTACCGTGATTTCGGGCTAAATAACCTGCAAAATCTACGCACAGGTAGCTTTTCCCCATCTTTGGCCTACCATATACCATTGCAGTAAACCCGGGCGCAGGATCGCCAATAAAATCAAGCCATTTATCCTTTAATCCGATGGTACTGAATTGAAGATTGGCGAAGTCCATGCTGTTCATAATCTTTCCTTCACTTTCGGGAACACCATTCAATCCAACTTTCTTCTTTTTGGCCTTGATGTATTTTTCATCCAGATCATCATACGCGTTTTCATATTTTTCAATGATGCTTTTTAATCGCTTTATTGTTGCCGGCTTTAAAACAAAATGCTTTGCGTTTTTCATTGTATTGAAAGCAGATATAACAGCATTTTGAATTTCTAAAATATCTTTTGCAACGGGAGATTTTTTGGTAATTTCTTTTTTACGAATAGCTGCTTGCAACTCATCAATGAAAATCTCAAAAGTTTTTTTGTAAAGCACTTTATCGTGGAACTCTAAAAACCGTTGAATGAAATGAATCTCTTTTTGTATTCCTGAATAGGAATTTTTCTTTTTGCTTGATTTCATGTTTTCCGATTGTTCTGTTCCAGATAAATTTTTCTTGCCGTGTTTTAGTTTCTCTTCTAATTTGAAAAATGAAAGATCGAATATCCGGTGAAGTGTTTGATTCTTTTCATATTCACTCCAGTCTTTTCCTGATTGGGTTTGCTCTTTTATCAGCTTGTGGCTCTCCTGTAATATTTCGGGAAGTTTATTCACGCCGATTTTATTTACGGCTTGGAAATAATTTTCTTTGGTAATTTTCATTTTAGTTTTTCTTAAGCCGCAAATTTTAGATTGGTTAGTTTTTCCTCGAGTTCCCTTAGATTTATTTCAGCGCGTGATGTTTTATTAAGCAATCTTTCGCCAATCGCTTTCACTACCGGCACAGAAACAGCATTGCCGAGCATTCGGTAACGCTGGTAATCTGAAATGGGTTTTACTTCGCCATCAAATAATCCTTTGTCAGTCCAGTTATCAGGAAAACCCTGCAAGCGTTCGCATTCAAGCGGGGTAAATTTCCGAAGGCTTCCCTCATGTTTTAAATTTTTATGGCCGGGATAAACAATGAAAGGGCAATGAAAAGAAGGACTACTGATCGTTGTGGTCAGGGTACTAACAACTTCAGCTTTCTTCCCTTTCTCAATGATTTTAATAGGGAAATATGTGTGCTCTCCGATAGGAAATATTTCTTGTCGGGATTCTTCTCTACGAGTTCCGATAAAATAGGCCCGTTCTCTGTTTTGGGGCAAAAACCAGCGAGTATTAAGCAGTTGCCATTGGATGTCATAAAGCCCAAGCTCGGCAAACGTTTTGAGTACGACCTCAAAGTCTTTGCCTTCGTTACTTGAGAATAATCCTTTGACGTTTTCAAAGATAAAAATACGGGGTTTACATTCTTTAATGAGGCGAATTGCTTCAAAAAATAATCCACTTCTTTTTCCTTTAAGCCCGTTCCTGTTTCCAGCCAATGAAATATCCTGGCAGGGTGAACCGAAGGTGATGATATCGGGTCGTTCAATTTGTTTCCCTTTAATTTTCTTGATGTCTCCAAGATTTTTGCCATGTCTGAAATGATATTGATAATTAGCTACCGCGTATTTGTCTATTTCTGAGAAATAATGTTTTTTAATTTTGAAACCAGCTTCTTCCAATCCTTTTGAAAAGCCACCTGTTCCGCTGAACAGATCAAGCAAAATGATTTCTTTTTTGTTTGATCTTGTTTCACTTACTGTTTGTACTATACTGTTTTCAAAATTATAAGAGCCGTCAATACCATTCAGTCCTTCATCTGAAAATGAATAATGTCCTTCTTTGGTAATGATTATATGATCGAGCAAATTTATTTCAAGTGATTTTGCAGCTTCTTTTAACTTTTTTGTAATACTAATATCCGCATCACTGGGACTTAAAGTTCCTGTAGGATGATTGTGCGAAAGAATAATTCCTG
>DATMMJ010000677.1:0-6249 GCA_035569795.1 Puia sp.
CTGATGGGGATGGGGACCTGGATTTATATATAGCAAGAGGTGGTGATGAAAACAAAACCAATGATCCTAGTTACCGTGACCAGTTATATGTAAATGATGGTAAAGGAAATTTTACGCTTGACTCCAATGCACTACCGCAAAATTTCACAAGCAAGCTCTGTGTTCGCGCTGCAGATTATGATCATGATGGTGATCTGGACCTGTTCATCTCCGGTCGCGTCGACCCAGGCAACTATCCACGACCTGTTTCCAGTTTCATCTACCGGAACGATTCGAAAAATGGGCATATTAAATTTACTGATGTAACGAATACAGTTGCAAAAGATTTGGGCGATATTGGGCTTGTGTGTGATGCGGTCTGGACAGATTTTGATAATGATGGTTGGCCAGATCTGGTGCTCGCGGGAGAATGGATGCCCGTTACCTTCTTGAAGAATGAGAAAGGCATTTTTAGGAATGTGACTGATCAATCATCTATAACTAATCAGACAGGATGGTGGAACAGCGTTGTAGCAGGTGATTTCAATAACGATGGGAAAATGGATTATATAGTTGGGAACACAGGACAGAATTCTTTTTACCGAGCAACTGAGCAATACCCTGTAAGAGTGTATGGAAAAGATTTTGATAGCAATGGGATCTATGATATGATACCCTCACTCTATTTGCGGGACCAGAATGGCGACATGAAAGAATTCCCCGCCCCAACAAGGGATGGACTGCTTGGCCAGATCAATGCCATGCGGAAAAAGTTTCCAACTTACAAATCTTATGCTACTGCAACAATGGAAGATGTGCTGCCGGAAAAAGTTCGTAAAGGAGCGCTCGTACTTGAAGCAAATAATTTACAGAGCAGTTTTTTGCAAAATAATGGTAATGGTACTTTCACAATAAGCCCATTGCCCGCACCTGCACAGTTCTCATTGATAAATGGGATGATCGCAGATGACTTTGACGGAGATGGTAACACGGATATTTTAATGAGCGGCAACGATTATGGAACGGACGTTTTTATAGGAAGATATGATGCATTGAATGGGTTGTTTATGCATGGTGATGGCAAAGGACGCTTTTTACCAGAAACTATTTTGCGAAGCGGTATTTTTATCCCTGGCAATGGAAAAGCATTGGTAAAACTAAGAGCAGCAAGCGGAGCTTGCCTCATCGCGGCATCTCAAAACCGGGGGCCATTGAAAATTTTTGAGTTAAAAAGAAAATCTAAAACGATCCCTTTGGAGCCTTTGGACGTGAAGGCAGTAATAAAATATAAAAATGGCAAAACCATAACTGAGGAGTGCTATTATGGTTCGTCTTTCTTGAGTGAGTCGGGAAGATTTATATTGCTAAATGATCTTGTGTCTTCAGTGAAAATTACAAACAGTCTCGGCAAAACGCGAAACATTGATTTATAAAATTTGGTAAAACAGATACCCCTGCCAACAATTTTTTAGAATGGATCTTTTAACCAAACCAAAATTGCACCTTGTTTTAAAGCTCCTGGTAATCATTGCCTTGGCACCGTCATGCTCCAGGTATAAAAAAAATAATTCCCATAAAGATGTACCGAATGCCAGCATTGCCCAAGGAGCGGAACTTGCAAAAAAATATTGCCAGTCCTGCCACCTTTTTCCTGAACCCTCGCTGGCCAATGCTGATTCCTGGGAAAGGGGGATATTGCCAAATATGGGGCCGAGACTTGGAATATTCAAATTTCAATGGGACAGCTACCCTTCATCTCGCTCAGACAAAAACGTACCCAGAGACTTCTATCCTTCAAAACCACTTCTCACAGATTCTGAGTGGCAGGACATTATCAACTATTACACGGCGACGTCTCCGGATTCTCTTCCTTTGCCAAAGCGGGAGATACCGATTGAAGTGCGTGGGGATTTATTCACCGTTTCTCAAGCGCCCGTTTCCAAGCTTTCGCCCGCTACCTGCTATATTAAAGTGGATACTACTACTCATCCCCATACTATTTTGCAATGTGATGTACGTACAAAAAAAGTGTTGCGATTTGACGGCGGCCTGCATCTTGTAGACTCAGTAGACGTGGAAAGCCCGGTAGTGGATATAGATTTCAAAGATCATTTAATGACCTTATGCAATATTGGGGTACTGAACCCAAACAATGGGCGCTTTGGCAATCTGCGTAGCGTGGTAACAGATGCATCTGGTAAAATGCGCGTGGATTCTTCCTTTAATATAGATTCTTTGCAAAGGCCTGTAGGGTCAATCAAAGTAGATTTAAATGGTGATGGACTGGATGATTACCTTGTTTGCGAATTCGGTTATATCACCGGTGCTTTAAGTTGGTATGAGAACCTGGGCAATAATAAATTTAGGCGACATGTTCTCCGGGCAGTGTCTGGAGCCATCAAAGCTTACGTAAAAGATTATAATAATGATGGACTACCTGATCTTTTTGTTTTGTTCGCTCAAGGGGAAGAAGGTATTTTTTTATTCACTAATAAAGGCAAAGGCCAGTTTGAAGAGAAAGAAATCCTTCGCTTTCCCCCTTCCTATGGCTCCTCATATTTTGAAATGGATGATTTCAATAAAGATGGGTTCCCGGATATCTTATATACCTGCGGGGACAATGCAGATTTTTCTCCTGTGCTGAAACCCTATCATGGCGTGTATATTTTTATAAACGATGGCAAGTATAATTTCACACAGAAATTTTTTTTCCCGATAAATGGTTGTTACAAGGCCGTGGCAAGGGATTTTGATGGTGATGGCGATTTAGATATTGCCACGATCTCTTTTTTTGCAGATTTTGAAAACCAACCAGAAGAAGGTTTTGTGTATTTAGAGAACCAGGGTGGTCTTACATTTAAGCCCTATAGTTTACCTCAGGCTACAGTGGGCAGATGGCTCACGATGGACGTGGGTGACATGGATGGGGACGGAAAGCAATCGATCCTGCTTGGAAATTTTTCGATCACGCCTACTAATGGGAAATCAAAAATAAATTTCAAAGAAGGCCCAAGCTACCTGGTACTAAAAAACGTGAACACCCGCAGTAAATAAATTAAGACGAATGAAAATAGATGTTTTCAAAAAACGATCATTTATCAGATAATTTATTATAGGTTCACTCGGGATGATTAAATAAAATTCCCGATATTGGTTACTTATAAATCGCTTTAACCCCAAATCACAAATTAATGCAGCCTTCCAGTCAGCAACGGTTTCTAGCCCTTGATGTTTTCAGGGGAATGACGATTTGCTTTATGATTATTGTAAATACTCCCGGTAGCGGTCCTTTTTCCTATGCACCCCTGAACCATGCTGTATGGCATGGATTTACGCCCACGGATCTGGTATTCCCTTCTTTTTTGTTTGCTGTCGGCAATGCCATGAGTTTTGTGATGGCCAAATGGACAAACATGCCCCAGTCGCAGGTGCTGTGGAAAATTTTTAAAAGAGCACTCCTTATTTTTTTGCTTGGCTACCTGCTTTACTGGTTCCCGTTTATTGAACTGGACAAAAGCGGTAACGTAATACTGGCTCCGATTTCTCACACAAGAATATTAGGTGTCCTTCAGCGAATCGCGCTTTGCTACGCGATCGCAGCGGTGATGATTTATTACTTGCGTCCGAAGGCATCGGTCATTATATGTATTGTCATACTGCTTCTATACTGGCCAGTGATGTACTATTTTGGTGATCCCGCAGATCCTTTGAGCCTAACAGGTAATGCTGGACTCAAGGTAGATAAATGGTTGATGGGTGAGTACCATATGTACCATGGTGAAGGTATTGCCTTTGACCCCGAGGGATGGATAAGTACCTTGCCCGCGGTAGGCAACGTGGTTGGAGGTTTTGTTGTCGGGCAGTTTATTCAAGTAAAGGGGAAGACATATGAAACGCTGGCAAAGCTGATGCTTGCTGGTTTTGGGTTACTGCTGATTGCCTATTTTTGGGATCTTAGTTTCCCTATCAATAAAAAACTCTGGACAAGCTCTTTCGTGCTTTACACGGTCGGGCTTGACTGCATTATTATCTCAGCGGTGATGTATGTGATCGATTTTTTGCACATCACCCGATGGACTTATTTTTTTCAGGTGTTCGGCAAAAATCCTTTGTTTATCTATCTGCTGTCCGAAGTCGGGGCTACTGTCTTATATGTACTGCATGCGCAGCCGAAACTGGCAGTGCATACATGGTTGTATGAAAATATATTTAAGCACGCTGGTCTGTATTTTGGCTCACTGCTATTTGCTGTGACGTTTATGCTTGTTTGTTGGTGTGTGGGATATATTTTAGATAGAAAAAAGATTTACGTGCGTGTTTAAATTTTTGTGGTCGACTCATCCGTTTTGCTCCTGTCTCCAACGCTTTGATTATTACTACTACTAATATTATTTTAACTCTTGCTTTGTCTATCAAACTCCGGGCTATGCCATCTGTAAGTCTCTCCCTTCGCTCCCCGCGTAGGGTGAAATGAAACTTAAATTAAGTTTCCGGGTATTCTTTGAGCTCCCATTGTTTTTTTGTACCTTTGCGGCTTCATTTTTGAGGCAGTATGGTTCTTAAGAGTTTAGCCAGGGCCCAGAGCAGCAATTGCATACAAACGATGCGCTTTGACTAAAAGAATTAATTATGGAAATCAGGAATATCGCAATAATAGCACACGTTGACCATGGTAAGACGACCTTGGTAGACAAGATTTTGCACGCAACCAAAGTGTTCCGTGACAATCAGGAAACTGGTGAACTTATCATGGATAGTAACGACCTTGAAAGAGAGAGAGGCATTACCATATTCAGCAAAAATGCTGCTGTGCAGTACAAAGGCGTCAAGATAAATGTCATCGATACCCCGGGTCACTCTGACTTTGGCGGTGAAGTAGAGCGTGTACTCAAAATGGCTGATGGCGTTTTGTTGCTGGTGGATGCTTTTGAGGGGCCAATGCCGCAGACGCGTTTCGTGCTGCAAAAAGCCTTGCAGCTTCACCTAAAACCTATTGTGGTCATCAATAAAGTGGACAAGCCAAACTGCCGTCCTGATGAAGTCCATGATGCAGTGTTTGAGCTTTTCTTTAATTTGGATGCAACCGAGGAGCAATTGAATTTCCCCACCTTTTATGGTTCAGGAAAACACGGTTGGTTCAACGTTAAAAATGAACAATGTGCAGATATTACGCCGCTGTTAGACGGCATTTTGCAATATGTCCCAGAACCAAAAGTTTCAGAAGGGCCAACGCAAATGCAGATCACTTCACTGGATTATTCTTCTTTCCTTGGAAGAATTGCAGTGGGCAAAGTAGCCCGAGGCTCTGTGAAAGAGGGGCAAACCATCGCACTCATGCAGACTGATGGCGTAAAGCGGTTGAAAGTAAAAGAGCTGTACACTTTTATGGGCATGGGTAAGAAAAAAGCAGAGGAAGTTTTTGCGGGTGATATTTGCGCAGTAGTCGGTTTAGAAAATTTTAATATCGGAGATACTATTTCCGATGTGGATACCCAGGAAGCATTGGCTGTCATCAGTGTGGATGAGCCAACCATGAGCATGCTTTTTAGCATCAATACTTCACCCTTCTTTGGTCGTGATGGCAAATTTGTAACCAGCCGCCAACTGCGCGACCGCTTGATGAAAGAAACAGAAAAAAATCTTGCCTTGCGTGTAGAAGATACCGACAGTGCAGACAGCTTTTTAGTGTTCGGGCGTGGTATTTTGCATCTGGGCATTTTGATAGAGACCATGCGCCGTGAAGGTTTTGAGCTGACTATTGGCCAGCCTACAGTTCTTGTAAAAGAAATTGAAGGCAAAAAGTGTGAGCCTTATGAAATATTAGTGGTCGACGTCCCGGCTGAATTCAGCGGCAAGGCAATTGATCTTGTTACGCAGCGCAAAGGCGAGTTGCATGTAATGGAAACCAAAGGAGAAATGCAGCACCTGGAATTTGAAATCCCTTCAAGGGGGTTGATTGGCCTGCGCAGTAACATGCTTACCAATACTGCAGGAGAGGCGGTTATGGCGCACCGGTTTGAAGAATACAAACCATGGAAAGGCCCTATCCCCGGAAGGAACAACGGCGTGTTGCTTTCCAAAAATCAGGAAAAAACAACAGGGTATTCGATTGATAAATTGCAAGACCGCGGTCTGTTTTTTGTTGACCCGGGAGAAGAAGTGTATACCGGTCAGATCATCGCCGAGCATATCAAACCAGGAGACCTGGTCGTGAATGCAACGGAGCCAAAAAAATTAACCAACCACCGGGCAAGCGGAAGTGATGATGCG
>DATMMJ010000678.1:0-13635 GCA_035569795.1 Puia sp.
TTTTATTCCGTTCTTAAATTTTTCACCGGATTGGCTATTGCTGCTTTAACAGATTCATAAGCTACCGTAAGCACAGCAATAAAGATGGATAAAAATCCTGCCAGTGCAAATACCCACCATTGCACCACTATGCGGTAATCATAATTATGAAGCCAATTGCTCATCAGCCACCACGCAACGGGTGAAGCAATAATGATTGCGTAGGCTACGAGCTTAATGAAATCAACTGAAAGCAGCACGGTAATACTTGTTACAGATGCGCCCAATACTTTTCTCACGCCGATTTCCTTTATCCTGTTTTGTGCCATATAGGCTGCCAACCCAAAAAGGCCGAGAGAGGAAATAAGAATCGTCAGCCCTGCAAACAATGCTGCTAATTTTCCTGCAAGCTCCTCAGCTGCAAATTTTGTTGCGTATTGTTCATCTGTGAAAGTGTATTCAAAGGGATAGGCTGGATTATACCTTTTAAATATTTTTTCCATCCCGAGGATATTGTTAGCAGTTGCGTTGCGACTGTTAAGTCTTATAAGAATCACTCCCATCCAGTCTTTCGGGCCTTTGATTATCATTGGTTTGATGGGCTGATACGGGGATTCCTGGATAAAGTCTTTCACTACACCTACCACATGCCAACTTACCGGATAATCATAAATAATCTGCCCAATCGGGTTTTTGAAGTGCATTAGTTTGAGCGCTGATTCATTGATAAGGCATGCTGTGGAATCACGAGGATAATTTTTCAAGTCAATGTCTCTTCCTTCTATTAATTGCATGCCCGCAGTTTGTACAAGATCGCCTTGTTCTGAATAACGATTGATCTGTACTTTGGTCGTTGAATTTTTTCCTTCCCAGCCGAGGCTATTGCCAGAGCTCCAGTTTTCTGTCAGCGAGGATTGCACCTCTGAAACAGATGTTGCGATGCCAGACATCAATAAATCATTTTTTATTAATCCGAACTTACTACGCAGCACATCATTATACATAAAAACATGCACCAGCTGGTCTTTGTCATATCCGATTTTTCTATCCTCGGCGTATTTTATCTGTTGCGTTACGATAATCGTGCAAATAATCAAGACAATTGCAAAAGTGAACTGTGATATCACCAATATTTTTCGTGGCGTTATCAATGCATTTATTTTTTTGAAATTCCCTTTCAACACGTCCACTGGTTTGAATCCAGATAAAAAGAAAGCGGGGTAGCTTCCTGCCAGTATGCCGGTGAGGAAAATAAAAGCGATACCTGAGATCCAGAAATACAAGTTTGTGTAATCAATCCTTAACTCGGTTACCATAAGATGATTGAAGCCAGCAAGGCTAAGCTCTACAATGAGCACCGCAAACAGACCTGCTATGCATGCTAGCAAGACAGATTCACTGAGAAATTGTGTTACAAGAGACCTTTTCAGTGCGCCTGCTACTTTGCGAATGCCAACTTCTTTTGCACGCTTCTCGCTGCGGGCCGTGGAAAGGTTCATAAAATTAATGCAGGCAATCAGTAAAATAAACAGCGCGACAATGCCAAAAGTGCTCACCATTGTTATGCGCCCTCCAACAGCTTTGCCATTTTCAAATTGAGCGTATAACCATAATTTACTGACTGGATATAAAAATTCTTCTGTCTTCTGGCTGCCATTTGAGTACCGCGGAATTATGTTTTTTATTTTGCTGTTGACAAGGGCAAGCGAACTGTTTGGTTTGAGCAGTACAAAAGTGGGTATGGAAATATTGGTCCAATCATTATCAATTCGCCCTTCGAGTGTATTTTCTTCGTAGGAGCACAGGTAATTGATCCAACTAAATTGTGTATTGCGGGGAAGGTCTTTCAAAATACCTGTTACGACATAGCGTTCGGCAGATCCCATCAGGATTGTTTTACCAATCGCTTCACTAGTATTAAATAATTTTTTTGCAAGCGTTTGAGTGAGAACGATGGAATGCGGATTATTCAACGCCAAGGTTGCATTTCCATACAGCAGGGGAAAACTGAACATGGTTAGAAACCCTTCGTCCACAACAGCGCCTACTGACATCAATTTTTTTTCGCCATTATCAGATAGCAAATTTCTTGTCCAGTTTACCCGGGTGACATCCTCTATTTCAGGATAATCTTTTTTTAATGCTGGAGCCATGATTTCTGGTGTGTTGGTCAGGGATCGGATGGAGCCATTAATTTTATCGTTTGACCATGCTTCATATAGCCTGTTCAGTTTTGCGTGGAACTGGTCATAGCTTACTTCATTTTGAATCCATAATAGAATAAGCATAGCGCTTGCCATGCCGATCGCAAGCCCGCTGATATTTATAACAGAGAAACTCTTATTGCGCACCAGGTTGCGCCAGGCGATTTTGAAATAATTGTTTAGCATGAGCAACTTTTTTTAATCCTAGATAAACCATTACTTAAATTCAGTTATGCATTACTGTAAACACGCAAATCATCAAGCCCGAGTAGCGTAAATACGAGCCAACTCATCGCTGTGGGGCACTGCAAGCTTTCCAGCCAAGTATATCCAGCCCACCCGGCCATTGGCGCAGCTATTGCTGTCAATACAAAAAGCGCAAATTCTTTTTGTATGTAAAAGCTAATAGTTATCGGCAATTAGCCGAAATTTATTCCGTTCTCAAACTTTTCACCGGGTTGGCAACTGCTGCATTGATTGCCTGAAAGCTGATTGTCGTAAATGCAATTACCATGGCGATAATCCCCGCTATGGCAAAAACGGACCAACTGATGTTAATGCGGTAGGCAAAATCCTCCAGCCACCTGTTCATAATTAGCCATGTAATGGGAATGGCAATCAGGAATGCTATGATCACAAGTCTTAAAAAGTCTTTTGATAATAACACCAGCAATTGCTGCACCGAAGCGCCCATCACTTTGCGGATGCCGATTTCCTTCCTTCTTTGCAGTACATTATATGCCGATAAACCAGAAAGCCCAAAGCATGCTATCAGGATTGCAAGCATAGCAAACACAGTGAAAATGCTACCGAACAATTCATCTCGCTTGTATTGCGTGTTAAAAGAATCATCAAGAAAGAAATAATTGAACGGATCGGAGGGAAAATACTTCACCCAAAGTTTTTCAATAGAAGCAACGGTTGGGCGAATATTATCTTTCGCTAACTTGATAGAATAATATTCACGACTGTTTGGGCGAAGCAATAATATCATTGGCTGTACCTTTTTCTGTAAGCCTTCGTGATGATAATTTGCTACTACTCCGGCAATGGTTAATGTATCTCTGCGGATTAATTTTTGATTAATCGCACTTTCTGCGTTTTCAAATCCTAAAAGTTTGACTGCTTCTTCATTTAATAAAACGGCTTTTTCGTCTGTTACAAAATCTTTCGAGAAATTCCTGCCTGCTTTTAATTCAATTCCAAACGAAGGAATAAAATCATAATCGATACCAAGATGATATAATGTAACACCTTTGCTGTTTGCCGCTAATCTCCTGATATCACTTGTCCAGTAAATTTCATTGCCCATCACGGAGCTCGAAGACGTGACGCTTTTTACATTATTTTGACGAAGCACATCCTGCTTGAAAGGCTGAAAAATATTTGTATACAGTGAATCGCGAAGTGATGCAGCTCCCTGAATGACCAATGTCTGGCTTATGTTGGTGCCGAGCTTTTGGCTGCGCATATAGCTGATCTGCTGGTACACGATCATTGTTCCTGCAACCAAAATAACAGAAGTAATAAATTGAACGGTGATCAGTGTTTTTCTGAGTAGCACGCCAGTACTTGTGTTTTTAAAAATGCCTTTCAGCACTCGCACCGGCTCGTAACCTGATAAAACAAAGGCAGGATAAATCCCTGCTAAAAAACTTCCTGCAAAAAATAGTAATAAGAAACTGCCCCAATACGCTGCGGGCAATGCAAATCCTGATACGTCTTCCCTGCCAACAAACTGGTTGAACGCAGGCGTGAGAAAATATGCGGTGAGAAATGCAATCAGTAAAGCAATAAAATTCAGCATAAAGCTTTCAGTCAAAAATTGTCGTATCAGATCGGAGCGAAGAGCACCCAGCACTTTGCGCACGCCCACTTCTCTTGCTCTTTCAATAGCGCGTGCAGTGGCCAGGTTTATGTAATTTATCCACGCGATACCGATGATGAGAATGCCAATGAGAAAAAGAAAGGAAACAGTTTGACCATCACCATTCACTTCTGCTTCCTGATTATAATTTGAATACAAATGAATGTCAGCGAGAGGCAGCACATACAATGCAACTTTCTCATTATTCGCTTTTGCCCATTCCCGGTTATTCATGTGCGCATCGCAAAACCCGGGCAGCTTTGATTCAAGCTTTTTCAAATCGCTGCCTGGCTTGAGTTTCAGGTAGGTATAAAAATCATACCATCCCCAACTGGTTTCTGTTGCATTGCTTGTATCGCCCAGCAAGCGATTTATTTTTCCCATCGTTGCATAGGAAATCAGGTAATCAATAATTAAGTGGGAGTTGTGCGGATGATCCTTAAAGACTCCTGTTATTATATAAGACTCCACAAATTGAGGATCTTTAGAGACCAATGTTTTGCCCATCACGTCTTGCGTGCCAAAATATTTTTTTGCAAATGATTCGGATATGATCATTTTATCGGGAGCGTCCAAAGCATCCTTCGGATTGCCTTTCGTCATTTTTATATCGAGCATGCTGATGGAAGTGGGATCAGCATAATATCCTTTCTTTTCATTGAACTTCACATTTTTTTCCTGATTTGATAACAGCAATTCTGCATCATGCAGACGGCAAAAGTCTTCCACTTCAGGAAATTCTTTTTTCAGTGTAGGTCCAATTGCCGGATAAATGGTTGCAGATTTCCAAGCAAGCTTGCCTTGCTGGTAATTGTCCAGGCGAAGCCTGACAATATTTTTAGCAGCATCATTAAATTTGTCAAAGCTCCTTTCATACGAAACATATTGAAAAATGAGCAGGCAGCAGGTTACGCCGATTGCAAGCCCGAGGATATTCAACAGCGAATAGCCTTTTCGTTTAGTCAGGTTGCGCAATGCGATTTTGAAATAGCTTTTAAGCATAATAATAATATTTACGACATATGAATTATATTATTCTGATATGCATTATTGTAATTTTAAAAACTTTGGGCTACGAGCTGGGAGTTTTGAACATTCCTCTCCTAGCTCATAGGTGACTGCTCGAAGGTTTATCTGAATGATAAATTAATCTTTCCCCCTCCTGCATCGACTGTTATGGGTATCCCGCCGCCATTCATTGATCCTTCAATCCTATTTTCTTTTACCGTTCCGCTAAAATTATTAAGTGAAAAATTCCTATCCATTTTATTGCCGTATAATTTGAGATCGTAGCCCTTGTCTTTAGGAATCTCTAAATCAATATGCCCACCGGAGTTATTTAGCTTCACGTATTTCCCAATGTCCTTTATTTCAACATTTATATTACCCCCGCTTGTAGAAGCGTCAACACTGCAAGCCAAGTCATACAACCTGACATTGCCGCCGGAGGTATGGGCGCTCAATTCCCCGAAAATATTTTTGCCATTTACAGAACCACCGCTGGTAGTGGCTTTGATCTCACCATGCAGATCATGCAATTCCAGCGAGCCACCTGAAGTATTCAACTTGATTTTTCCCGTGCAGTTGTCCGCATCAATGCTGCCTCCGCTGGTGCCCAGTTCAATATCCTCTTTGGAATAAGATACAGTAATACTTCCGCCTGAAGTTTCACCATGTATCTTTCCAATAATTTTATTGACTGTAAGGCTTCCGCCACTGGTCCTGAAGTCCTCTGTGCCCGATAAATTAGCAATAGAAATACTCCCGCCGCTCGTCGACAAATCGGTAGAAACATTTTCAGGAACGAAAATTTTGAAAGATATATTCAAAGCTCTTTTCCAATTGATACTATGCTCTTTGGGTTTTGCAATGGCTGTGAGCTTACCTGCAGATGCTGAAACAGTGAGGTCATAATCTGTATTCAATTTTTCCTTTATCTCTTCGGGAGTCAAATCAATATGACGGCCGTTCATGGACACATACACTTCAATTCTTGCTTCCTGTGCACTGCCGCCGGATACCTCAATGCTCCCGCCTGATGTTTTCGATTCTACATTTTTAATGGATTCACTGGCCAGGGGCTTACTGAGATAAAGTGTTCCGTTTCCCTGGGATTTAGCAGCCATTGCTGCAGATAGGAACGCTACTATTAACAGATACTTTTTCATGGTGCTTATTTTATTGTTATTGATTTTTACTATTCGGTTATATATGACTGATAGTTTGTTTCATTTTCACATTGCTTTGTTATTCCGTTCTCAAGCTCTTCACCGGATTTGCAATAGCTGCCTTGATTGCCTGAAAGCTTATTGTTGCAAAGGCAATCAGTATGGCCAAAAATCCCGTTATCGCAAAGACCCACCATTGCATGTGGATACGGTAAGCAAAATCCTGCAGCCATTTATTCATGGCATACCAGGCTACAGGGGAAGCTATTAATATTGCTATCAATACCAGTTTTAAGAAATGGGCAGAGAGCATAGCGGTTATATTGCCAATCCCTGCGCCTAAAACCTTGCGAATACCAATCTCACGCTTGCGAACCTGTGCTGTATAAGTAGCCAGCCCTAACAAACCAAGGCATGATATAAAAATCGCAATCATGGCGAAGTAAGTAAATAAGGTTCCTTGCTGTTGCTCACCTGAGTAAATGTTGTTGAAAACGTCATCCAGGAAAGCATAACCAAAAGGATATTCACCATTGTAATTTTTGAATTGTTTCCCTGCAGCAGCAATTGCTTTTTGCGCATCCTGCCCTGTGGTTTTAATATATATCTTGTTCAAATATTGCGGCGCATAGAAAAAAACAGCGGGAGCAATTTTTTCCCTCATGGAGGCGTAATGAAAATCCTGCACAGTGCCGATGATGGTCCCTTTTACGCCATTCATGACAAAGCGCTTGCCGATGGGGTCTTTTATACCTGTCTCCTTAATGGCCGCTTCATTTAAAATAAAATGGGAGGTGTCATTTACTGCGCCCGAAAAGGACGAGCCTTGCAGTAATTTCATTTTAAAGAATGAAATTAAATCTTTGTCTATTGCTATCGGGTGGACAATGAGATTGTCTTTAGGATCTTTACCATCCCATTCCAAAGCTCCTGTAAACCCATTGAACCGGATAATATTTTGATTGGAGCGGGTAACAGCAAGTATTCCCGGCTGATGAAGCAGCTCCTGTTTTGCTGCATCAAAATGGGTGGTCATATCTCGCATCCAAAATGAAAATACGTTGTTTTTATCGTAGCCCAGATCCTTGGTTCTCATGTAATGGAGCTGGCCGGTTATGACTATGGTACTCACAATAAGCATTACGGAAAATCCAAACTGTGTGACCACGAGTATTTTTCGGAGCATCACGTCTCCAACTCCTATGGATATTTTACCCTTTAATGCCTTCAGCGGATTAAACGACGATAGCAATAACGCTGGATATATGCTTGATGCAGCCAAAGTCCCAGTTATGGCGGCTAAAACAGTAAACCAGATGTGATAATCTCTAAGATCCAAAGCCATTTGCTTACCGGCCACCTGGTTAAATACGGGCATTAAAATATCTACCAGACCTATTGCCAAAACTACGGAGAGTGAAAACAGCATAGCTGTTTCCAATATGAACTGCAAGAAAAGCTGGGTTTTTCCTGCGCCTACTATTTTACGTACACTGATTTCCTTTGCACGCAGCATGGCTCGGGCGGTCGACAGGTTTACATAATTGATACATGCGATCAGCAATATTAATAGAGCTATTACAATAAATATCCTTACTGTAGCAATCCCTCTGTCACTCATATCCGCATTATATAAATGCATTTTTGCCAAAGGCAATAACAAATAATCGGCGTCCGTATCATCAGGTTTATGCTTTAGATGTATCTGCAAGATTTTAGTAGAAAGTGCATTTAAGGAAGTACCTGGCTTAAGTGTCAAATAGGTTTCATAATCCAGATAGCTAAAGTTATCGCTCATGTCCATACCTCCAGAGCGCATTGCTTTCAGGTGAAATTCCATGGGCATGATCATGTCCGATTGCAGGCTTGAGTTTTTAGGAAAATCAGCGATAACGCCGCTCACAATAAAGTCTTGTTTATTATCTGCAACAATAACCTTTCCCATGGGGTCCGTGGTTCCAAAAAATTTTTCCGCCGTTTTCCTGGTGATGACCACCGAATTGTCATGCGGAAAAGGTCTGGTTACATTACCTTTTATCAGAGGGAAATCAAATACTGAAAAAAATGACGGATCTGCAAAAACCGCATTTTCATCACCAAATACTTTCTGATTGTATTTATACAATGAATAATTGTAGTTGCCAGTTAAACGGACCTGGTCCATTACATCGGGAAGCTGCTGCTTTGCAAGAGGGCCGATCGGAGCTACCCCGACCGTAAATATTTGTTTACTGGTTCCCGTACCTCCTCTGATTTCCAGCCGGTAAATATGGGAAGCATTATGGTGAAACGCGTCGAAACTCAGCTCATCGGAAACCCAAAGCAGGATGAGTATACCGATGGCTAATCCTAAGGTTAACCCCGCGATATTAATTAATGAATAAAAACTGTTTTTCCTAAGGTTTCTCCAGGCGGTTTTGAAATAATTCTTAAACATAATACTCGATTTACGATTTATGATTGCATCTTTTCAACGCTGCATTGCTAATAACTTCAGCCGTATAGTCCGCAGTTTTCAGTCGTCAAAAGCAAACTCTACAAAAGCATCTCCGATCCTCAAACCCCTAAGTCTGCGAATTGTCAACTGTTGACGGCTAAGAGGCTATTCCGTTCTCAGGCTCTTTACTGGATTTGCCATCCCTGCTTTTATCGCATTGTAGCTAATTGTAAGCAAGGCGATGAAAATAACTGAACATCCTGCTACTGCAAATACCCACCAACCGATATCCACTTTGTAGGCAAAATCTGCAAGCCACCTATTCATTGCCCACCATGCGAGCGGGAATGAGACAAGCGCCGCGATGGCAACCAACACAATAAAATCTTTTGACAATAATTGAACGACCTGCATTACGGTTGCGCCCATCACTTTTCTAATGCCTATTTCTTTTGTGCGTCGGGCAACAGTTAGGGTGGCCAAACCAAACAACCCCATGCATGCTATGAAAACAGAAAGAGCAGATGCAAGCTTAACGATAGTACTGCTTTTTTGTTCCTGCTTGTATGACGCAGCAAGCGAAGCATCTAAAAAATGATATTCAAAATCCTGGTTTGGCGCGATAAGTTTCCAGGAGCTTTCCAGAATCTTTATATTATCAGCAATATTACCTTGTTTCAGGCGCACCGAAACTCTTGGTTGCGGCGAGTTTTGAAATGAAACATCTTCTGACAGGCGAAAAATCGTGTCCGCATTTAATGAAAGCATTAGCGGTTTTACTGGAGTGTGCAACGATTCGTAATTGAAATTTTTCATCACGCCGATTATCTGCTGCGTATATTTTCCGAATTTTTTTCCTATTGGATTGGATAACCCATACTCTTTTACCAACGCTTCATTCACTACGATGCTGCTGTTGACTTCTGCGGTATTGCTGGCATCAAACCAATGTCCTTCCTGCATTTTAATTTGCATAGCCTGCAGAAAATAGGGATCTACTTCATTATATTGAAACGAGTGATAAGCTTTTTTCTCATCGCTAAAGCCAAGGGTTGCCCACGGTGTTTCTGCAAAACTGAAAACAGCGGCAGTAACACTGATCACTTCAGGATGTTTGATCAATTCATTTTTGTACAATTTGGCCAGGGCAAAACCATCCGCTCTTTTTTTATTGGTGGGGACCACAACAACCTGCTGTTTATTATAACCCAGATTTCTATGTTGCAGGTACTGCATTTGTTCACTGATAACAATCGTGCAAATGATCATAGCAATGGAACAGGCGAACTGGCCAACAATCAATCCTTTTCTGAGCAAGCCTGTACTGCTACTGTTCATTTTCAATTTGCCTTTCAATACCTCCACCGGATTGAAACCAGATAGAATGACAGCTGGGTATATGCCTGCAATCAATGCGATCATTGCAATCAGACCGATGCAGAACAAGAGGAGCATCCAGTCAAAATGCAGGCTGAGATTGCGTTCTATCAATTGATTAAATGCCCCCATGAGAATGGATGATGATAGCAAGCCAATTATAAAAGAAATAACAGTCATCAAAAAAGCTTCGCCCCAAAACTGGCGCATCAGTTGTTGTCTTTGGGCTCCCAATGTTTTGCGAACGCCTACTTCCATTGCACGCGAGGTTGAACGCCCAACTGACAATGTGATAAAATTGATGCACGCAACAAGTAATATTAATATGCCAATCGATGCGAGTATATAGGAATATTTCGGGTCGCTGGTTGGCAAATTTCCAGTGGGCAATGCTATATTCAAATGAATATCTGTGATAGGCTGTAAGTACAAATCGTATTCCTCTTTTCCGTAATTTTCGCCCAGTTGCTGTTTCATCATGGAAGGAAATTTTTTCTCCAGTGCAGCAACATTTGCGTTGTCTTTCAGCAGCACATAGGTTTCGGTAAATATGTTGAACCAATTATGAAACATTCTGGGCTTGAATAAATATTTCGCATTATCATAGGGGATAAGGAAATCATATTTAATGCTCGATTCTTCCTCCGATTTTTTAGCGATACCTGCAATCATGAACATCACTTTATCATCTCCCAGTTGCAGCTCCATGTTCTTCCCTACTGCATTATCGTTGCCAAAATATTTTCTTGCCATCTCAGGAGTGAGGATGATAGTATTTGCGGAAGGGAATGCATTTGCTTTATTGCCACGAGTAAGATTAAAACTGAACATGGAAAAAAAAGATGGGTCAACCATGTTTATATTTTCGTTGAATGAGTTATTGCTCACTTTTACCAGCGTATTAAAACTGTAAACCCTGCAGGCAGACACCACTTCAGGGAAAGTACTTTGCAACGCAGGGCCTGCAGGAAGGGGTGTTACGGTATTCAAAAATTCTTTTCCATCAGCTTTTTCACGCTGCCAGACTCGGTAGATATTGCCTGCCTTTGAATGAAATTTGTCGTAACTAAATTCGCTGCGCACAAAAATCATAATGAGCATGCAGCAAGTGATCCCCACTGCCAAACCGAGGATATTAATAATAGTATATCCTTTGTGGCGAATTAAAGAGCGAAGCGCTACTTTGAAATAATTTGTTAGCATAAAAGAAGTTTATAATTGCCCAATATAATAATTTCTCAATGACTCAATTGAGCAATTGCGCGCCATTTTCAAATTTGCCAATTGCTCATTACTCCGTTCGCAAACTTTTTACCGGGTTTGCAATTGCTGATTTGATTGCCTGAAAGCTTACTGTTGCAAGTGCAATCAATATCACCAGTAATGCAGCTATCAAAAACATCGCCCAGTGTAGGGTTATCCGGTAAGGGTAATTCTCAAGCCATTTATTTCCGGCTATCCATGCCAGTGGGATTGATATAAGCAATGAAATCAAAACGAGTTTTAAAAAATCCTTTGAAAGAATAGTTGCCACACTGCTTACAGAAGCGCCCAGCACTTTGCGTATGCCAATTTCCTTTGTTCTTTTTTCTGCTGACAAAACGGATAAACCAAACAACCCGATGCAGGAAATGAAAATGGTGAGTATTGCACTGTATAACATGATTTGTTTCCATTTTGCCTCGGCTTCATAATTTTTTAAATTTTCCTGATCTTTGAATTTGTAGCTGTATGGAACAAACGGGAATAAGTTTTTGAAAATTCTCTGAATTTGCTTAAGGCTCGAAGCCTCGCTGTTGGGTTTGAGTTTAATATACGCTACGCCAAATCCATTGGGCTTCATAGTAAATAATTGCGGGTCAATTGTTTTGCCCAATGTTTCATAGTGATAATCTTTTACTACTCCGATAACCTTATACTTTTTATTATTCTGATACCAAAAATTTACTTCCTGCCCGATTGGGTTTTTCCATCCGGATTTTTTTACGAATGCTTCATTCACTAAAACCGATTGAGAAGAATCTGAGGGATAATCTGCTGAAAAATTTCTTCCCAGTACAACCGGGATTTTTAATAAAGGAATATAATTTTCATCCACGGTTTCATAAGCAAATTGTATCGTAGAATCCCCGTTTACTTTTGCAATGGTTCCCCAAAAGCCGCCGTTTTTTGGAGCTGCATTTATAATGGATGGGGTTTTCAGTAATTCATTTTTTAAAACGGCGAATTTTTCAGGCTTCATGGAATTTTCAACCATAACAAGATTGCTGTCATCATATCCCAATTTTTCCGTGGTGAGATAATTGAACTGCGAAAAAATGGTAAATGTGGCGATGATCAAAAACGATGCTAATGCAAACTGCAATACAACAAGTGATTTTTGCAAATAGTTTTTTCCGGCGATACGAAAACGACTGTATAATGTTTGTACTGGATTATAGTTTGACAAAACAAGCGCAGGATAAAAACCTGCAAGCAACCCAGTGATCAAAAATAAAGCAAAGTAACCGCCCACTAATTTTATATCAAAGAGATATGAGATTGCAAGAGCTTTATTTGACAGCTCGTTAAAAACAGGCAACACGAGTTCGACAATAAATACCGCGAATACAAACGCAATAAAACAAAGCGTAAAAGATTCACCTAAAAATTGAACAATCAATTGTTTTCTTTCTCCGCCAACAACTTTGCGGATGCCAATTTCTTTTGCACGTTTTATTGATCGTGCAATTGTAAGATTTATAAAATTGATGCAGGCAATTAATAAAATGAAAACTGCAATTCCTGTCAATATATAAGAGTAAACAGGGTTACTGCCATCAACGAGTCCGTTACTTGCACCAAGTTCTGCGCTGAGATGCATTTCTGTAAATGGCTGAAGCAGGAATATTTGTTTGGTTTTGACATCATATTTCTCAGCCATTAATTTAATAGTTGCTCTTGCGTCGGACTCATAATATTTTTGCATTTGCGCTTCAACAGATCTGATGTTTGCATTTGCATCAAGCACAACAAAAGTGTTCAGAAAAATACTGAACCAGTTATTGTTATCTGTTGCATCTTCTTTTGAAACTTTTATCGCCGTCAGCATTTTAAATTTTATAGAGGAATTTTGCGGACTATTTTTCGCAACGGCAGTAACGGTGTATGGAACAAAATTGTCATTTTCCTTCACCATTATTGTTTTATTGATCGCTTGTATTGTGCCAAACCGTTGCTTTGCTACATCTTCAGTGATCACCATGGAATTTGGTTGCAGCATTGCCGTTTTCGGATTTCCGCTGATCAGCGGGAAAGAGAACATGCTGAAAAAATTAGAATCAACATCAAATATTTCTTCTGACTTAACATCATTACCGTTTTTCATATCCATGTAATTGGACTGAATGCGCACAAAAGATCTTATGCCGGGAACGTTTGCGGTAAAACGTGGACCCTGCAGGTATCCTGTGTTGCCTCCAACATTAGCGCTTCCGTCCGGATTAAGCGATTTTACTGTAATGCGGTAAATATTTTTTATGTTGGCGTGAAAACGGTCGTAACTCGTTTCGTCTTTCACATACAAAATGATCAGCATGGTACAGGCAAGCCCAAGGCTCAACC
>DATMMJ010000679.1:0-11545 GCA_035569795.1 Puia sp.
CAAAGAATTATTACCTGAATATATGCTGCCGAAAGAATTTGTCGTGTTGAAAAAAATGCCCCTGACTCCCAATGGCAAAATCGACAGGAACGCACTTCCTAGGCCGCTGCAAAATACAGAGACTCAAACGAAGAAATTTACTGCACCAAGAACAGCTATCGAAAAATTGATTGCTGGAATCTGGGCAAAACTTTTGGGGCTTGATACAGTAAGCATCCACGATGATTTTTTTGAGCTGGGTGGCCACTCTCTTATTGCGGTGCAGGCAATGACAAATCTTGAAAAGCAAACTGGCAGAAGGCTGCCCCTTGCCAGCCTGTTCGAAGCACCTACAGTGGAGAAATTATCCCAATTGTTAGAGCGCAATGAAACAGCTAATAGTTTTGACTCACTTGTAGCTATCAAGCCAAAAGGAAGTAAAATGCCTTTGTATATAGTACATGGCTTTGGCATGAACGTCCTTTTGTTCAACAACGTTGCAAAGAATATGGACTCCCAGCAGCCGGTGTATGCATTGCAGGCAAAAGGGCTCAATACTAATAGCGGTGACGAGTCTGCGGAGACGATGGAAGATATAGCGGCATATTATGTTTCAGAAATATTAAAGCAAAACCCTGAAGGGCCTTACGCCCTTGCTGGCTATTCTTTAGGCGGCATCATTGGTTTTGAAATGGCCAAGCAACTCAAAGCCATGGGTAAGGAAATAAAAATGCTTGCCATGTTCGATACCTATGCCGACAATTCAAATTATTTTAATCCCTTCCTGCTAAATGTCACAAAAAAATTCAGGCGCCAGTTGCCGAAAATGCTGTTTATCCTCCGCTCCTTTTTCAGACAGCCCTGGCAAACATTGTTATATCAGGCGGAATTTGTGAATGGGAGATTCAGGAAGCTTTTTGGGATGAGACCAAAGAATGAAGACGAAGGCCCCAGCTATGATGATAAGCTTGCTGCAAAATATGAATACGCGTACGTTAATTATAAAATGACGCCCTATGACGGCGAAATTGACTTGTTCAAAGTGAAAACACGATTATATTATTTAGATGACATGATCTATCTGGGTTGGAATCAGTTTGCTCAAAAAGGCGTAAATGTATATGAAATTACCGGCGACCATAAGACATTTTTGTACCCCCCTCACGACAAAGAATTCGCTAGGATATTGCAGCAGGCTTTGGATGAGCGAGCAGCAATTAAAGAGATCGGCAGAAATCCTTCACAAGGAAAATCTAAGTTAAAAGCAGTATAGCATTTTATGGGCTCCGTTTATTGTGATCCCGTCAAGGACATATTTTGGGTCGTCGAGTTTGACGACCGATTCCGATTAGCATCGGCCATAGATGTCTGGCGGATTCAAATTTCTTCGAATCTCCATTTGATCAATCGAAGTGGTCATATTCTTTCTGAGGATGAAAAAGCAAGAGCATCACATTATCGAAAGCCAAATGACAAACAACGATTTGAGGTTAGCCGCATTGCGCTTCGGTTTTTGCTTGGCAAATATGCAAATAATGAGCCGGAGAATATTGAATTTGTGATCGGGTTGAACAAAAAACCATTTGTCCAAAACCTAAACGCTCGGGATTTGTATTACAACGTTGCGCATTCAGCCGATGAAATATTGATTGCAGTTTCTGATGCAGATATTGGCATAGACGTAGAAAGGATTGATCTAGATTTCGCCTATTCAGAAATACTGGGACAAAACTTTAGTTTGGATGAAATTGGTTTTATTAATGGCGCAACGCTGCCGGCTGAAAGTTTCTATTTGCTGTGGACACGCAAGGAAGCTTTGCTGAAAGCCACTTCCAAAGGGATTGATGAGGATTTGCCTTTAGTTCCCTCCCTCGATGGCACGCATACAGTCGACCAGAAAATAATTGGCTCCGATAAAGATTTCAGTCTGGACAGCTTTAGGTTTGCAAAAAATTATGTGGGGAGCATAGCTTATCCGACCGGCTGTGAAAATATCAGGTTCATAGATATAAATCGTTTCATTTTCCCCAGGTGAGGTGGAATTGCCGGCTAGCATGACCCGCAGGAGATTTGGTGCAAGGCTACCCGAGGCATTTGCTGATGCCCATTTCAAGACCGCGCAATTCAGCGAGCCCCCGCAACCTTCCTATGGCGCTATATCCGGGATATGTACTTTTTTTAAGGTCATCAAGCATCTGATGGCCATGGTCCGGACGCATCGGTATAGAAATATTCCTGCGGCGCATGAGTAAAACAATTTCTTTTACTACTGCAAACATGTCCGTATCGCCCTCCAAATGATCCGCTTCAAAAAAATTCCCCTCACCATCCCTTTTCGTGTTGCGCAAATGCAGAAAATAAATATGATCGCCCAGTCTTTTTATCATACCGGTCAAATCATTATCTTCACGAACTCCATAAGATCCGGTGCAAAAACATAATCCATTAGCAGGAGATTTCACAGCATCCAATATTTCTTGCGCATCTTTTTCTGTACTCACGATTCTTGGTAATCCTAAAATTGGGTAAGGAGGATCATCAGGATGTATAGCCATTTTCAATCCACACTGCTCAGCTATTGGGATAATCTCATGGAGAAAATAAAATAAATGCCCTTTCAATTTTTTCGCATCAATGCCCTCATACGTTTTCAATGCTGACAATATTTCCTGTTCGGTAAACCGTTCTTCGCTTCCAGGTAAACCCATGAGTGTGTTTCGGTATAGCGCTTCTTTTTCTTCCGCGGTCATACTTTCAAAGCGCTTTTTTGCTTTCGCACTTTGTTCTGCTGTATACTCTTTTTCAGCGCCGGGCCTTTTTAGCATTAATAAATCAAAAGCTATGAAGGCAGATTTTTCAAATCGTAAAGCTTTGCTATGGTCAGGCATCTCATAAAAAATATCTGTGCGCATCCAATCCAGTATGGGCATGAAATTATAGGTCACTACTTTCAGGCCGCAAGCCGAAACATTGCGTAGGCTCTGCTTATAGTTTGCGATAAACGTCGCAAAATTGCCCGTGTGCTTTTTGATGTCCTCATGCACTGGCAGGCTCTCGATTACAGTCCAGGACATACCCGCATCTTCAATTTGCCTTTTCCTTATATTGATTTCTTCGACAGGCCATATTTGGCCGACTGGAATATGATGCAGCGCAGTTACCACTCCTTTGCAGCCTGACTGGCGAATATCGGATAGGCTCACGGGGTCTTGCGGCCCATACCACCGCATCGTTTGTTCCATTAACATGATGATTTCAATTTTGAAATGATATTTATATTCGGTAGGTAAAAATAAGTCAATTGGTTTTTATTCTGTGAATGGCTGACCTGTGCTGTTTGCGGCTATCGTTTAATTGATTAATTTTATATCAAACTAGCTATTTTGGATTTGAGAAAAATCTCCTCTATATTATTATTGATCATTTTCTGCAACAGTTGTTTCTATTACGCATATTTTTCTTTTTCAATAATTAAAGCAAAGATTCAAGCTCGTGCTGCCCTTGAAAATGTGACGGACGAAAAGACATATTTGAAAATTCCTTGCTCCCAACTCCAGAAAGATGAATCAGACGAAGTATGGTATAACAATACGTTGTATGACGTTGCTAAAAGACAGTCGATAAATGGTACAGAATATATTTATATAGTGCGCGATGAAAACGAGGAGGATATTTTAAAAAGGGATGGTGATTTTTTCAAAGACGATACAGGCATTTTTCTGAATAACTCTGGGTACAGATTAAACCCGCAAAAAAAATTGCAACCGACCTCAGACAACAACTACCTGATCAATTCTTCAAAAAAAATATTCTCTCCCATGTGTGCCTTAAGACCTCGGGCGGTCAACTATATGTTTTTTTTCCCATCTATCTCAACTGAAGTGCCCACCCCGCCACCAAGGGAGCTCTGACGATTTATTTTTCCTTCCATTTCTGTTGTCCTTAAATGTTTTTATGTCAGAAAGTAAAAGCATTATTATTTATTGATTAAACGCTCAGCTGCTATGAGGAGAAATTACTTTTATTTGTTTTTACTCAATATTGTTGCTTTATCGATTGCGTCATTTGCTTATGCGCAAAATGAGATTAGCGGCAAAATAACAGACGCCAAAACCACTGAGCCATTGCAAGGCGCTTCGGTTTACATACCTGATCTGAAAACAGGTGTTGCATCCTCCCCTGACGGCACTTTTATAATTAAGAATATCCCTTCCGGCACCTATATCATTGAAGTGAGCATTGTCGGCTATGCAACTCTTGTAGAAAAAATAGCGGTTAAGGGTGCTGCAAAAAAAGACTTTTTGCTCCATGCTTCCTCGTTTGAGTTAAAAGACGTGATCGTAACAGGGGTTCCTTCGGCTACTGATATTCAAAAAAACCCAATGGCACTGGTGGTAATGCAATACAAAGAATTGCTGGAGAATTCCGCTACTAACGTAATTGACGCGATTGGGAAAATACCGGGAGTCTCAGCAATTACTGACGGACAAAGCATTTCAAAACCCGTGATCAGGGGCTTGGGCTATAACCGCGTGCTGACGGTTAATGATGGAGTTGAACTGGTTGATCAGGCCTGGTTTGATGAGTTTGGCATTGAAACAGACCCAGATGCAGTGAATAGGTATGAAATTTTAAAAGGGCCTGCTTCGATTGCCTATGGCTCCGATGCCATAGCAGGTGTTATCAACCTTATCGGTGAGCAGCCATCACCCGAAGGGCAAACAAAAGGGGATATTTTATTTAACTATCAGACCAGTAATGGGCTGATCAATAACATGGCCCACATCGCTGGCACAAAAAATGGGGTTGCCTG
This sequence comes from Puia sp., assembly GCA_035569795.1. Lineage (GTDB taxonomy): Bacteria > Bacteroidota > Bacteroidia > Chitinophagales > Chitinophagaceae > Puia. The sequence goes on from DATMMJ010000679.1 coordinate 4,793, forward strand.
GAGCGCAAGGATCGATAACATCATGGCTCATGGGTACCAAAATAAAAATGATGGATATGTTCTGAATTCTCAATTCAGCAATTTTAACGCAGATGGGACTTTCGGGCTTCACCGCAAGTGGGGATACACTCAAGTGCATGCCAGTTATTTTAACATGCGTAGCGGGATCGTTGACGGGACAAGGGATTCTGCGACTGGCAAGATGGAAAGGCAGGTTTCATATCCTGATTTGAATGGGGGTGCGCCTACCTATGAAATACCCACAGAACAGGAACAAAAATCATACACGCCATTTGTTATTGATCAGAGAATAAGGCATACAAAGATTGTTTGGGACAATAGCATTGCAATTGGAGATGGCAGGATCACAGGTATTTTCTCCTGGCAAAAGAATCAACGACAGGAAGCAAATGACCCCACAATTCCCAATACTCCAAACATATATTATTCGTCCAATGCTGCAACCTATGATCTTCGATATATTTCTCCTGAAATTGGCGGGTTCAATCTTTCCGGGGGCGTGACGGGTGTTTATCAAAGGTCACAAAGCCTGGGGACACTGCTCCTTATTCCGAATTATGATTTTTTCCAGATTGGCGCTTTTGCGATTGCAAATCAAAAAATTGGAAAACTAAATCTAAGCGGGGGCATCCGCTTTGATACAAGAATTTTCAACGGTCTGGACCATTGGGTAGATTCAACTACCCAAGCCCCCGTATCAAGCGGTGATCCAAATGCATTGCATGAGTTTGTAGGGTTTACCTCGCACTTCAGTGGCTTATCGTTCAGTGCAGGCGGTGCATATAATTTTACAAACAATCTGTATGCAAAAGCAAATATTGCGCGCGGTTGGAGGGCACCAAACGTGGCCGAATGCGCAGCCAATGGTGTACATGATGGTACTGTTGTATATGAAATTGGTGATCCTGCATTGAAGCCGGAATCAAGCCTGGAAGAAGATGTGACTTTTGGCATTAATTCAAAGGAGCTTAGTCTGGAGATCAATGTATTCAATAATAGCGTCAATAGTTTCATCTATGCACAAGGTTTACAAAGTGCCTTTGGTGGCGATTCAATAAATAATTCTCTTAACGCCGCCGGATTGGGAGCGGCACCGGTTTATAAATACACACAAGGAAAAGCAGAGTTATATGGTGGCGAACTGTCATTGGAAATTCATCCCTCTGGCCTGTCCTGGATAGCATTAAACTCTACTCTAAGCCTGGTATATGGAAGTTTACAGCACGTAAATGATTCTTCTAAGTACCTGCCATTTGTCCCGCCGACAAGAATCACAACAGACCTTACCTTCCCGATCACCTCTATCGGAAGGGGGATAAAAAATGCATACCTGAAATTTGGTTTGCTGGATTGTTTCGAGCAAAAAAAAATCTACCTGCAATATGCAATCTACAATGGGTTGAATACAGCCTTGACGCCTGATCAGTACCGGGCAAGCACCTCCGCAACAAAGGGGTATGTTCAGTTTAATGCAGGCGCAGGTGGAGATATTATTGTCAACGGTAAAACTGTTTGCCAGATTTATCTCCTCTGCAATAATATTTTCAATACATCGTATATGGACTACATGAGCAGATTTAAATATTACCCTGTGAATTACACAACTGGGAGGGTTGGCGTATTTAACATGGGAAGAAATTTATCAGTCAAAATGCTCATCCCGCTGAATTTTACATCCGGTAAGAAAAAATAGGTCAGTAACCAAGCGCTCTTCCAAAGTTTAATACTTTGGAAGAGTTTATTTTCACAACAAATTCTTAAGCTTTGCATATTGAAGCAGCATTATCGTTTTTGCATCTTTGATCTGGCCATCGTCAATCATCTGCATGGCTTTATCAAAGGGAATTTCCAGGACCTCAATATCTTCCTGCTCCTGGTCAATGCCGCCGCCAGCATTCATTTTCATTGACATGGAATATTCCGCTGTAAAAAAATACAAAACTTCAGTCACGGATCCCGGCGACATATAGGCCTCGAATATTTTCTTTACCTCAGAAACCTTATATCCTGTCTCTTCTTCTGTCTCCCGCCGGATGCAGTCTTCAGGATTATCTTTATCTAGCAAACCTGCACATGCTTCTATCAACATGCCCGTTTCATTTCCGTTAATGAAAGTAGGCATCCGGAACTGACGGGTAAGTATGACCGTTTTATTTTCTTTGCTAAAGAGTAATATGGTTGCCCCATTGCCTCTGTCATAAGCTTCACGGCTTTGGGTTTGCCAGCCGCCATCCCTTTTTAAATATTCGTAAGTGACCTTTTTCAGCGTATACCAGTTATTAGAGAGAATTTCTGTTTTAAGCAGCTTAACTTTTGCGTTCATCTGAGCATGGTTTTGAATTTTGCTCAATGTTATTTAGATTTATTAATAAAAAAATACAGCGGGAAATTTATTAACGCGCAATTAAGATTATTTGATCAATACTATCCAACAGTACAGTGGAAAAGTAATCCGCATCCGCAACGGATGACTATTACATAAATTGCCAGAATCTGAATTTTGAAGAAGTAGCGCATTTTTAATATTGGGCTTGAGACAAAACCGCAGGTTCTTTTTGGGTATCCAACACCGTTCGTTTGAAAAACAGACTAGCCGTTGCTCTAAAAAATATTTTAGTATTTCAACAAACCAGCGACCCGGGTTTTGAAAATATACAGAAAGCGGAAATTTAATTTGCAAAAAAATATGCTGCACGGACTGAAGAGGCCTTGGTAGTAAATTATCTCAAGCAATCATCTAATAACGTTATCCTCACTTCAGGCTGCAGCAATTTGGCTGATTTAGCCAGATTGAAATGAGGGTTTGCGTAGCGGTACTTGAATTTCCGGTTGCAGTTTCTGATTTGCCACATTACTCCTTCCACAAAAAAGGAAACAAAATAATTGCGAGTATAACAACCATCCCATCCAGGGCAGCCAGCAACAGGACAATGGAAGCAAGCCCACTCTGGAAAACGTCTGCAAATGCAATGTTGATCAACCGCATCAGGAGCATTAATTGAGGGATTATCAGGGGAAAACCCATGATCGCCATCAGGGCCGCATTTTGTTGAGCCCTTGCTGCAATGGCCGCGATGAAAGTGAATACCAGGCTTAAAGAGATGCCGCCAAAGCAACAGATGAATATAAATTTCACTGGATCATATAAAGGGCTTCCAAGCATAAGTTGGAATAACAGTAAGCTTACCAGGCTCATCACCAGCATCAGCAGGAGGTTGAACAGCAGTTTCGCAACGATGAAAACTTTTGAGCCTGCGATGGAATAAAAATAGAGCATGCGTCCCCGGCTTTCCTGCAAAAAACTTTTTGCTACTGCGTTCACACTGATAAATAATTGAATCATCCAGAATAGGCCATTCCATACATTTGATTCGGGCTGTCCCATTGCGAGGTAAAGAACAAAAATGGTGGAAGCAACATAAAGCAGTATCCCATAAAAAGTGTATTGCTGGCGCACTTCCAGGAGCACATCTTTTTTAAAAAGAGTTAATATTTGTGTTAAATTTTTCAGTGGACATCTTTTCTTTGAATTAATAATGGTTCTGCAAACGCGTTTATATTATGGTACTCAAAACACCCTTGAAAAAATAAACTCCCCCTGACACACTTAAAAAAAACCAGTACAATCCCTTTTTCTGTCTTCCATGGCGAACTGAATAGCTTCCTTTGGGCACTTACTGCAACCTGCCCAAACCTACTAAATGGCTTATTATCAGATTGTAATTGAGGTCCTGATCTAAAACCCTGATAACCATTTACTATATTGTCGCAATTAGGCGTCTTCGCCTTTATAAAAACAATCCCTGCACCTGGGCTCATAGAGCTCTTTTTCTCCCAACAGAATCTGTCCATCCTCAACCGATTTGCGGTAAGAATAGTTTGCAATATTTCCGCATTTCACACAAATGGCATGTAACTTGGTGATATAGTCTGCCCTGGCAAGCATAACTGGCACGGGGCCAAAGGGTTTGGCGGAATAATCCATATCCAGGCCTGCGACAATTACCCGGATCCCGCCCAAAGCTAGTTGCTCACAGGCGTCTGGCAACTCAGAATCAAAAAACTGGGCTTCGTCAATGGCGACTACATCCACCCCCTCAGCAAGGGGGAGCATTGCGCTTGAGTGTTCAATCGGTGTTGACTGGACCGCGTTCTCGTCGTGAGAGACAATATTTTCGCGGTGATAACGTATATCAACAGTTGGCTTGAATATCTTTATTTTCTGGTGTGCAATAGTGGCGCGTTTCAGCCTGCGGATCAACTCTTCGGTCTTGCCGGAGAACATAGAGCCGCATATAACTTCGATCCAACCGCGCCGTTTGTTGTTGATATTTGGCTCAATGAACATAAATGGGTTGGGGTAAAGTTCGCAATTTGTTTTAATTTTATAATACGCTTACATTGTAAAGCAGCCGCAAAAAAAATTATGGAACGATTAGAACAACTCATCTGCAAGCTCAAGGAACAATTTGAAAAAAATGTTCCTCATTTACAGATGCTGGTTACTGTTAAACAGATTGAAGCTGAATTGTCTCACGCTGCCAATAAGCCCGGCTCTATTTACAGTACTGCAAAAGTAGCGGTTGTAATGCCATCATCCATCAAAACTGCTACGTTTGAGCGTGAAGTTAGGGAAACAAGGCAGGAGGAGACGGCGATTACGGAAATAAAACAGCTCTCCAGTGATCCAAAAAAGAAAGAACCCAATGGGTGGCTCTTTGATCCATTGAAAGATATACCGACGCTTGCTCATCAGGAACAGGCCAAAGAAATAAACGACGTGATCGGCGTCAACAAGCAGTCGCTGAACGACAAGTTGAAAGGGGATACAAGAGAACTGGCTTCCTCACTGAAAGATACTCCTGTGAGGGATTTGAAGAAGGCCATTGGCATCAATGACCGCTATGTGTTCATAAGCGAATTGTTCCGCGGCGATGAAGCAATGTATGAACGCAGCATAAAGACCATCAACAATTTCAGGATCTTGCCTGAAGCGGAGTACTGGATGGAAAGAGAATTGAAACTGAAATTAGGATGGGATGAGACCCGGGAGAGTGCAAAGCATTTTTTTCAATTGGTCAGAAGACGGTTTGCTTGAATGAACTGCATGATTTTTTCTGTGGCTCCTTTTCTGGCACGAACATATTCTGCTGAAGCGTTGCATGCATCCAGGTATTCTTCCTCGTTTGATAATAAGCGGTTGAAAGTTTCTTCTGCCTCTAGGGCACTATCGATAACAAACCCGCCACCACAATCTACAAGTTCGGTTGCTTCCACATATTTTTCAATTACAGGACCATGCACAACAGGCTTTCCAAACACCGAAGCTTCCAGTACATTGTGCACGCCATCATCGCCAAACCCGCCGCCGACGTATGCTATCGTGGCATATTTGTATAAATTGGCGAGCATCCCGATGTTGTCAACAATTAAGACATTTGGCTGACCAGGCGGGGCTGATCTGGAGTTGGCCGTCTGCTTTTGTAACTCGGAAAATCGGATGCTAAAACGAAAGAGCATTTCTACCTCCTTCAATCTTTGTTCATCAATTTCGTGCGGTGCGATGATGAATTTTATTTCTGGGTGAGTATTTGCGTAATGGTCCAGTTGTTCTTCGTCTTCTTCCCAGGTGCTTCCTGCGACAATAACTTTGCTATCGCCGCAAAATTTTCCGATACATTCAACTGGCTCAAACTTATCGGCAATTTCTATCACACGGTCAAAACGTGTGTCTCCGCTTATGGCCACATTGTCGGTAATGCCTATCGTGCCGAGCAATCTTTTAGACAGTTCTGTTTGCACAAAAAAATAACTAAAGCACTGCAGCATATAACGGTGAAGGCTACCGTACCACTTGAAAAAAATCTGGTCTTTGCGAAAAACTCCTGACACCAGCAAGGCTGAGATATTTCTTTTTTTTATTTCATCCAGATAATAAAACCAGTATTCATATTTAACCCACAGCACTAATTTCGGCCTGACCATATCAATAAACCTTTTTGCATTATGTTTAGAATCCAGTGGCAGGTAAAATATGTAATCTGCTCCCGGATATTTTTTCTTTGCTTCAAAACCCGAGGGTGAAAAAAAGGTAAGGATGATTTTGTGCGAAGGGAATTGCTGGGCGATATGTTCCAGAAGCGGCCTGCCTTGTTCGAATTCGCCTAGCGATGCACAATGCATCCAAATAACTGCAGGCTGATCAGATATCCCGGACGACCGTATCTTCTCAAAAATATTTTTTCTTCCTTCCACCCACAATCTTGCTTTGTGGTTCCACGGGCCTATCACAAGTGCGCTTATTCTGTAAAGCACAAGAAAAATATTATACAGAGCAATCTTCATTGGTTCAACAATTATTTATAAAGATAAAGCCATTCTTTAAGTTTAGAAGCTGCACAGCATCTAGATTGGATAAACAAGTTTTTTACAGTAGGTTTGTGCCCGCTAAAAAAAGTATATATGAGGCCAATCCAGATGGTTGATTTGAAGCTGCAATATGCTAAAATAAAACTTGAAATAGATGCTGCCATTCATGAGGTGCTGGATAGCAGCGCTTTCATTAATGGCAAGCCCGTTACCGATTTCGCAAAAAATTTAGCCGCATATCTTCAGGTCAAGCATGTAATACCTTGCGCAAATGGCACAGATGCTTTGCAGGTTTCCATGATGGCCCTGGGCCTTGAACCCGGAGATGAAGTGATCACCCCTTCCTTTACCTATGTTGCCACA
>DATMMJ010000680.1:0-3094 GCA_035569795.1 Puia sp.
TTGTTAATTGAATAATTTATTATAGAGATGGATTTAAGGACACAACTTCGTGGAACAGGTGTTGCGCTGGTAACGCCATTCAAATCAAATTATGAAATTGACTATGATGCCCTTTCCCGCGTAATTGATTTTGTAATTACAGATGGTGTTGAATATGTTGTCACCCTTGGAACTACAGGGGAGACGCCCACATTATCAAAAGAAGAAAAAATATCTCTCATAAATTTCACGTACGAAAAGGTTAATAAACGCGTGCCAGTGGTAGTAGGGATTGGCGGCAACAACACACGCGAGCTGATTCAGGATCTGGAACAATTTCCTTTGCATGAAGCAGTTGCCGTGCTCAGTGCAAGCCCCTATTACAGCAAGCCTTCTCAAGATGGTTTGTTCCTCCATTACAAAGCGCTAGCAGAATCCTCACCAAAGCCAATCATTTTGTATAATGTTCCAAGCCGGACGGGGCGAAATATCAGCGCTGCTACGACTATCCGGTTAGCACATGAAGTAGATAATATTGCAGGCATCAAAGAAGCAAGCGGGGATATGGCTCAGTGCATGCAAATCCTTCGCGACAAGCCGGCTGATTTTCTGGTTGTGAGTGGCGATGATGCGCTTGCTTTCCCACAGATTGCATGTGGTATGGAAGGTGTGATTAGTGTGGCAGCGAATAGTTTCCCTAAACAATTTTCTGAAATGGTACGCATGGCCTTAAAGGCGGATAATAAAACTGCAAAAATTTTAAACGACCAATTGATTCAAGGATATGAATTATTGTTTTGTGAAAACAATCCTGCAGGAGTTAAAGCCGCATTGTATGAATTGGGATTGATTGAAAATTATCTGCGCCTGCCCATTGTTCGATTAAGTGAAGGCCAGCATGCCAAACTCAAAGCATATCTTGCACTCCAGCACACACAATAAAATTCCTTGGCATTTTTATTGATGAAATGAAAATAATACTCTCTTTAATATTATGGACGCTCATTTATCTTAGTGCATTCAGCCAATACAGAGTTCGCATCAATTTAATTTCAATTCCCGATGCATTAAAAACGGACTCGATATTTATTGCTGGCTCATTCAATAATTGGTCTCCAAATGACGGACAATCGCGGTTTATTCAAGACAAGAATTATAATTTTTACATAGAATTCCCTCATGTTGAAGCAGGCTCGTATGAATTTAAATTCACACGCGGCAGTTGGCAAAAGGCAGAGTGTAAGAAAGATGGGAATGATATAGATAACCGCTCAGCAATAATAAGTTCTGACACAATTTTTGATTTTACTGTCCAAGGATGGAAAGATCAGTTCCCTGGTAAAACAAAATTGCATACAGCCAGCAAGAATGTTGAGATTATTGATAGCGCATTTTACATCCCGCAATTACAGCGTTATAGAAGAATATGGGCGTACCTGCCCTCAGACTACAAAATTTCTTCCAGGCGTTATCCGGTCTTGTATATGCAGGATGGTCAAAATTTATTTGATGAATATACTGCTGCGTATGGTGAATGGAGTGTTGATGAAATATTGGATACATTATCAAAAAAGACAAATTGCATTGTTATCGGCATTGACAATGGCGCTGATAAAAGAATGGGTGAATACAACCCGTATGATTTCAGGAATGGGTCGAATGCCGCACAGGAAGTGATAAAAGGGGAAGGCGACGGGTATGTTGATTTTTTAGCGTTGACCTTAAAGCCTTATATTGATAAAAAATTTCGCACACTCCCGAATCCTCGGCACAGCTTTATCGCAGGCAGTTCCATGGGTGGTTTGATTTCATTGTACGCTATTATGAAATACCCAAATGTATTTGGCGGCGCGGGTGTTTTCTCCCCTGCATTTTGGACCTCTCCCCGAATCGAACAGGACGTAAAGAAACTTTCACTACATAACTATGTTAAAATGTATTTCTATGCCGGAGGCGATGAAAGCAAAACCATGGTGAGCGATATGAGGCACATTTGTACATTGCTTAAGGATAATCCAAAAATAAAAATGCAGGTGCACGTAACGGCCAATGGCAAACACAACGAAGCAAATTGGCGCAGAGAATTCCCGAAGTTTTATGAATGGATGGTGGAGTAATTAGAATAAAGCAAGTGAATTTTTCTAAATCACATCCGAAGGAAGAATCTTTAGCACGGATTAATGCCTACGGTAGTCAGGCAGGAACTTAAATTTATACTCTGTAAGTCACACCTTCCAGAGCAAGCTCGGTGTTTTCAAAGACTTCTTTTGCTTCCTTTTCAAAATCGTCCAGCTTTTCGTATTTGGAGCTAAAATGGCCAATCAATAATTTCCCGACGTTGGATTTCTTTGCAATGGTTGCAGCCTGCACTGTAGTGCAGTGGAAACGCTTGATAGCCCGGTCTTCGAGATCTTTTAGATAAGTAGCTTCGTGGTATAACAGAGTTACCTCCTTCACTCTCTCAACGATGCTCTCATCATAAGCAGTGTCAGCTGAATAAGCGTACGATCTGGGTATAAGGCCCGGCCCGGTGACCCATTCGTTTTTTATGATCCCACCATCTTTGGTGGTGTAATCTTCTCCACGTTTCAGGCTTTCAAAAAATGATGGTGGGACTTCATAAGCTTTTGCTTTTTCAGGATTGATTCTTCGCAAAGGTTTCACTTCGCTGAATTTAAACCCCCAGCATTCGATACGATGGCGAACTTTAAAACATTTGACCTCGAATTTATTTTCCTTGATGATGACTCCCTCTCCAACCAGAGGATGAAAGTGCACATCAAAAGGTAGTTGTGTATCTGCAATCTTAAGTTGCATATCAATCAGTTCCTTTAACGGCGATGGCGCAAATATGTGTATCTCCTGCTGTCTGCTCAGTAAACCCATGCTCGTCAGCAATCCTATCAACCCGAAATAATGATCTCCATGCAGATGCGAAATGAAAATATGGCTGATCTTGCTGCGTCTTATCTTATATTTCGCCATTTGAGATTGAGTACCCTCCCCGCAATCAACCAGAAAAAGATGATCTTCCATCGTAATCACTTGTGCAGTTGGGTGGCGATCGAAGGCAGGAAGAGCAGAATTATTTCCAAGTATAGTAACGGCGAACATT
>DATMMJ010000681.1:0-3868 GCA_035569795.1 Puia sp.
AGCGCCCAAGTGATGAGGTCATTTTTTTCGGGCGGCAGGTTATCGTTATAGTAGGGATAGAATTTGTAGATAAAGGAAAGCATGCCCAGATTGGCAAATGAATACATCACGTTTGAAATGGCAAGAAATGTCCCTATGAGACCGTATTCAGAGTCTGAAAAGCCGCCTTCTTTAGTAAAAAGGTAGGTATATAAAAATCCGAGAGCAAAGCCGAAATAAACAATTCCAGAAGAAATGATGCTTTGCCGGCGGATGGTGCTCATGCAGGTGATTAAAAGTTATTGCTACAAAGATGTGGGATTTTATTTAATCCGTTTTTTTAACATTGACATAAAAGTTGCGGTCCACTTTAAAATCATCTCCACTCTTATTATTGAGCGCGAGTGACTGCCAGTTTTCAGAAGGCTTTATCCATTGCTGGGTGGCAAGAGAAATTTTTAAAGGCATATTAAATCCCTTCACACAATTGGTCCAGCGGTAGGACAAGGTATTGCCATTTATTTTATATTCTAGTATGGGGATATTGGTCATGCGCAGGTATTGATCGAACACTTTTGAGAAATCCTTTTTTGCATGCCGACTGATATAATCCTCAATTTGCTTTGTTGTAACCGTCTGGTGATAAAAATCCTTGTTGAGTCCTCTCCATATCTGCCTGAACAAAGAATCATCGTTAATGATCTGCCTGACAGTGTGTAGCATATTTCCGCCTTTGTAATACATGTCGCCGGAACCTTCTTCATTCACTCCATAACTGGCAACGATTGGTCTGTCGTTTACAATTTTTTTTCTGGTGCCGATGCAATAATCATTTCCCGCTTCAACTCCATCCTGGCAATCGGTGTATAATGTTTCCGAATAATTAGTAAAGCCTTCATGGACCCACATATCTGCCAGATCCTTTGTGGTGATGTTATTTCCAAACCATTCGTGTCCGCTTTCGTGCACAATAATAAAATCCCATTTTAGCCCCCATCCAGTTGCAGATAAGTCACGGCCGAGATATCCATTAGCAAATCTGTTTCCATAAGCTACGGCGCTCTGGTGTTCCATACCAAGATGCGGCGCTTCCACTAATTTGTATCCGTCCTCATAAAATGGGTATGGCCCCATCCAGTATTCAAAACACTTCAGCATGCTGTCCACCTGAACGAACTGTTTTTTTGCCTTATCCAGATTATAATCTAAGACCCAGTAGTCGCAATCCAGCTTCCCCTTTTCGCCGTAGAAATCTTCATGCCATGTAACATACTTGCCAATGTATGGGACAATATTATAATTGTTGATGGGATCTTTTACTTCCCATTTATAACTGGCTGACCCATCACTGTTCAGTTTCTTTTCTATCAGTCTTCCGTTAGCTACTGCTACCAGTGTATCAGGTACTCCAATGGTCAGTGATGCTCCACTGTCAGGCTCATCACCCTGGTAGTCTTTGCAAGGGTACCAAACGCTTGCGCCCAAACCCTGACAGGCAACACTCATCCACGGCCTTCCCAGTTTATCTTTTGTGAAAATCCACCCGCCATCCCAAGGAGGGCGGATCGCTTCACGAGGTTTTCCGTGGTAGCTAATTTTTATTTTCTCGAGCGTTCCTTTGCGCAAGGCTAACGGAAATTTTACAAAAAAAACGTTCCCATCCCTTGTATAATCTAAAACTTTGTCTCCCCATTCAATACTTCGAATCTCTAAAGGCTCTTGCAAATCAATTTGCATTGTATTGCCGCCTCCCGTTACTTTAAAAGTGATGTCATTTTTTCCTTCAATCGTTTTATTATTATAATCTGGGGTCACCTCTATATCGTATCTCATTACGTCCCACCATGCCCTTTCCGGAGTGACAGATCCCCTGAGCGTATCTGCACGGGTAAATTTTTTTTCTCCCGGTTGTGCAACGCAGGATAAAGTAATAAGAAAGCACAGAGCACAAAGGGGAAGGTTAATCTTGTTCATTTGTTGATTTTACCTGGAATAATAAAATGAAGATAAAAAAACAATTAGCATTTAAGCTTTAAAATTATCTGTTTGGTATACCATCGAAAAAGCAAAAAACAGGGACCTCAAACCCTTGTTCAAATTTCCTGTACCTAATTTGTTGGCTTTTGGCTAATTGAGCAAAACAAAGGCGAGTCAAAATCACTTCTCAAACACGACGGCGTCGGGGTTTGCACCCAATTCTTTTAATACTTCTCCCAGGGCTTCGACCATTTTATCAGGGCCGCATATATAGAAAGCTTTTGAAAAATCTTTTATTTCTCTTTGCAGGAATGTTTTGTTGATTGGGCCTTTTATATATAATGGATCATGTTCCTGCGTGAGGATATAATGCGCTTTGGCTCCAAACATTTTATCAAATTCTTCTTTGCGAATAATGTCTCCAGATGTTTTATTGGAAAAAAACATTTCGTTCCCCTCTAAAGTACCTTCCTTAAATAGTTCTCTGATTATTGCGATAAATGGTGTGATTCCTGCGCCACCCGCAATAAAATACCCTGGCCCTTTATAGGATATAGCGCCCCACACATCGTGGATGATCAATTCATCGCCTGGTTTTAATTTATATAACTGATTTGTCACCCCGTCATGATCACGATAAGATTTGATAGTAAATTCCAGGTAAGGATACCGGTTGAGCCCGGTAAATGTAAAAGGGCGTATTTCCTCTTTCCATCCTTCCTTGTTTATGCAGACATCGGTTGCCTGCCCCGGCACAAATTGATATCCTTCGGGTTTTTCAACCCTGTAGCATCTTACATCGTGTGTAACATCCTGAATAGATAATATTTTTACAATATGGCTTTCCATTTTTTAATATTGATGCAACAAATATATTTTAAAAAGGCATCTGTCCAGGACCGATAAAAAAACTGATGTTAAAGTACAACAAATGCTGAAAAACAGTTTTGTCTGCTAGAAATCAGGTGATAGGTGTAAAGAACGCGATTGTCATTCCGCTAGCCGGCACATTATCAAAACGCCAGTTTTAATGAGCCAAATTATTTGCTCTTCAGTCTATCCTTGAACACCTTTTCAAACTTCTCCACTTTGGGCCTGATCACAAATGTGCAGTAAGGCTGAGAGCCATGCAATCTGAAATAATCCCGGTGATAATCTTCAGCGGCATAGAATTTAGTAAAAAGGGTAATCTCAGTAACAATCGGTTTATCATAAGCCTTGCTCTTATCAAGCTCTGCTTTGTAATGTTCTGCTTTTTCTTTTTGTTCTGCATTGTGATAAAAAATCGCACTCCGGTATTGTGTACCTGCGTCGTTGCCCTGTCTGTTGAGACTTGTTGGATCGTGCGATTCCCAGAACACTTCCAGCAGCTGGTCATAAGAGATTATTTTAGGGTCATATACGATCTGTAAACATTCCGCATGGCCGGTAGTACCTGTGCAAACATCTTCGTAAGAGGGATTGGCAACATGGCCGCCAGAGTATCCCGAAGTTGCTTTTAGTACGCCTTTTAGTTCCTGGAAAATTGCCTCTGTGCACCAGAAACATCCGGTCGCAAAAGTTGCTGTGTCAGTCTTTAACCCGCTTGGGATAATTGTCTCGCTCATATTTATATATTGTGTGTTTGATTGTTCGCATGAACCGGTCATTAATGCCAGAGATGCAATAAGTGCAATTGCGCCCATAGTTTTGACTTTGATTTGATTAAGGAAAAATAAATCCATTTCGATGCAAGATAATGTCAATTAAAAGCCCCCTATGTAAGGAATATGACAATTGAGGGGATTTAAATGTTCGTTAACAATCATTTTCAGAGCATTTTTTCACGCAAAGCACTTAATAGTAAAAGGATTGTAAGGGACCAATTCAAAAAAAACTCTGTTGTACTTGGTGTACCTATTTTGTTCCACTT
>DATMMJ010000682.1:0-8491 GCA_035569795.1 Puia sp.
TTCATCTATTGGGCTTGTTTTAAAAAAGGGGAAAGCATTTTTCCTTCTACAAAGCGAATTGAGCCACAAGGATTTTTCCAGCAAAGCGTGGTCTGGAACTATTTTATTTTAGGCAAAAAAACTTTTACTGAAATTATTAAGGGCAAAGACTGATTTTTTGATTCTATGCATTATTTTTGCGTTGCAACTATACAATATGGAAGAAACACAGGAATTCAAAGACCCTAAATTGAAAGACATTGCTTACAATTGGGTGAACTCGTCAGTATTTCTTTTTTACCTGCAGGTGCTTTGTTTTGCCGCTGTTGTGCTTGGCGGTTGTTACGGGCTTTATACGCATCGTTATAAAGGCAAACCCGACGTGAATGTGCCATCAAATACATTGTACACACCGCAATACAAATAGACAATAAAGATTTTTGTGAGAAAGCGGTAACCCTTATTTTTGCAATCCCTGAAAAGTTCTTTGTCAGTTTGAGTTTGCTTGCAGGGGAAGCGAACTTGAAAAAATAGAAACAAGCGAAAGTAGCTCATTTGGTAGAGCGCGACCTTGCCAAGGTCGAGGTGGCCGGTTCGAGCCCGGTCTTTCGCTCTGAAAAATTCCATTCTGAAATTTTAGGGTGGAATTTTTTGTTTAATGCTGACCCTGACTAAGGGTTTGCCCCGGTGGTGGAACTGGTAGACACGCAGGACTTAAAATCCTGTGACCCGCAACGGTCGTAACGGTTCAACTCCGTTCCGGGGCACGAATTATAAAGGTATAGTCTTGTAAATTAAGTATTTACAAGACTATATTTTTTTTAGGGGTTGTATTAGGGATGATCTTATAATGTCCAGCCCACTATTGGATCCTAATGTTGTGCGTCCATTATTCTATTTACTTCACTGGATTATCATCGATTGTCGGCATATTGAAGCCTCTCACAATAAGCCATATACCGAGAAAGATTTCATTCAAGCCCATTGGCAACATAATTAAAATCCCCCCAACTGAGTGACCAAAAATATTAGACACTACTTCAATAAATAATAGGCCAATACCTATCATTCCCCAAATGGAGATAAATCTCGGAAGTAATTTTTCTTTAAATAACAAATAATAAAAAGGTATACCGCTTAGACAAAATCCCAATAGCATAAGTATTTTTGTAAAACCTCTTGCGTCCAAAAGATATTTTCCTAATGCCTGCAAATAGGAATTGGCAGGCAACCCAGTTTGTACAAAATCCCGGCTTATTGATAGTATTGTTAACAGTAGTATGCCGCTAATCATTAAACAAATCCATTCATTAAGTCGTAAGCCAACATACCAAAGAGCAATACTTTCATTATACTTTTTTAAAATCGGATATAGAAGTACAGAAATTCCAAAGACCGCTAATCCGCAAAGTAAATCAAGTAACATGGCAAATGTAACTGTAGTTGAATTGGTAGAAATAGAAGTAAGGAAATCCTCCTCCCTTAAAATAGGAGCAAGCATTGCACTATGGCTTACAGAAGCCGCTATCATCTGAACAAGAAATAGTACTCCAACAAATCTTGTTATCTTTTTTAGTGAATTCTTTTCTTTGGTCATCCAAGTCAGTTTGGAAGTTAAGATTATAATAGCGTGCAACGAACGGTATTGCCGTAGGCGGCATATCTTAAAACGTCCTGCCCCACTTGCAACAATACTTTTGTCACGAGTACGTGCATCTGTCGTCACGAAGATCTGTCGTTTTAACTATGCACTCGTTTTTTTGTCGGCTCGTAGTAAAAAATTACGACACCACAACCAAATGTTTTTGTTTTTAAGAGTGTAAGATTAATTCTATCCTTGACGTTTCTAAATAATGGCAAGCCGCTTCCTAAAACAATTGGCTGAACACAAAGCTGGTATTCATGAATTAAGCCAAGTTGCGATAAGGCCACTATTAAACTTGGGCTGCCAACCAAAATGTTTTTGCCCGGCTGTCGCTTGAGTTCTAAAACTTCTTCTTTATTGACTTCCTTTTTCAATTTTGTGTTTTTCCAATCAACATTTTTCAGCGTGCGGGAAAAAACAATCTTTGAAATATTGTCTATTAATACTGCAAATTCGTCCATTGGTTTGTTACCAGTAGGATTTTTTACAATCGGCGGCCAGCTGCCTTCCATGAGCTGGTATGTTATCCTTCCGAATAAAAGGGTGTCTGCATTACTTAATAGCTCATTATAATGTTGATGTATTTCTTCATCTGCAATCATTTCAGTGTGGTCGCAAAACCCGTCAAGTGTCATATTGATTGCTGCAATTATTTTTCTCATATTTTGCTTTTGCTTGTAATTATTTTTTTCTAATCGTTTCGGGACACGATTTCTAGATTTAAAACTTTGTAAATCAAAAATTTATAATACTTTTTTTATTTTGAGAGTGAGGGAAGATAAAAAATTTACTTTCCATTTTATGTTATTAGATCATGGTAGATTAAATAACAGAAAGCCAACTGTTGCGTTTGGTTGTCAAAATTCTCTCCGAAGCATGAATTATTTCTCAGATTTCATTCTATTTCTTGAATCAATAACCGGAAAAATGATTCCAAAAAGTATTGCAGAACGAAATGAAGTTTCCCAGTCAATTATTGCAACTCCATGAAAAACCAAGCTCCATAATAATGTTACCACTATAGTTACCAAAAGGGTAATTGTAAAGACTGTAATAAATCCGATGACAAATTTTTTGAAATCCATTTTTAGTGCCTCCTCTATATATAAGTAAATTTATTTGAATGAGACATGTCCGTATTTATATTAACTCCAAGTTCTCTAAAGATAAAAAAGATACCGCAATGAATAAATGATTTAGAAAATATGTTTGTTCAGCGCAGTAGGGCTCTGTTATTTTACCGAAATCACTGTGCAGGATAGCAATACTCGATGTCAGGCACGCCGAATAATTATCTATTTAAATATTTTCTCAAAGAAAAGATTTAGCACTTCCACAAAAATCAAAATAATAATGATCCATTCCAGCAAGTTGCTGTTGCGATATTGCATAATGTCTTTGAACAATTCCAGGTTTTCTTTGATGATGCCCAACCCTTCCTGGATATTGCGGAACCTCTCCTGCAGATCAAAAGTGCGCTTGAGCCCCATATCAATTTTATTCAGGTTCTCGTTCTCCCAGGTTTCATCAGGCGAATCAAATATGTAGAGGTTCTCCGTGATCCTATTCTTAAGATTCATGGTTTTGCCGATATATTTTGTAAGGTTGCGACCCGATATATCCAGCTTTCCTTTCTTTTCTAAAATCTGGGTGTGGTGGTTGGTTTCTTCTAACAACTTGTTGGTTTGCTCATAATAGTAATCTAGTGCCACAGATTGGGAAACGTTCAGCATGATAAGCCTGAATATCTCCACATCGGCATCCATGATCTCAATTTTGTTATAGCCGAACTTATATTCCTTTGCCTCTGTCTCAATCTGGAACTCCTCGCTTAAATGTTCTTCAAATCGATTTTTGCAAAAAGGTCCTATCAATTGAAGAAATTGGCCGATTTTAGTTTCATCATAATTCAAAAAACAGGCAACGCCATATTTGAATACATAAATAAACTCTTCATGACTTGTTTTGTAAAACAATTCATCGGCATCATTATGATACAATTCAGCTTTGAAATAACCTTTGAAAGATTTGATGTCTATGCTGTCAGCTATTTGATATGAATGAACCTGTAACATGGTAAAGGCGGCCGAGTTTAAGCAGTTGTGTTCATTCAACACAAGATAAAACAAAGCTTTTAAACCCTGAAAAACAAACAAATTGGTCCGTAAATATCAGCAGATGCAATGAGATAACCGGTCGTTCATTCTTGGTTCAATGTACGGCTGTTTTGCAGAGGCATTAGGGCAAGATTTACTTCGCCAACGACAAAGACGCTGCCGCAAACTACAATCAAATCTTTTACAGAAGCTCTAGACATCGCTTCCTGCAAAGCCATGTTAACATCCACATAATGGTTGCCTGATAAGCCCATAGCAGTTGCTTTATCATACAGTTCAGCTTCCGGTAATGCCCTTGGTATTTGTGCCTTGCTGAAATAATAATGGGCATGCCTGGGCAGCAAGGATAATATTTTCTCCACGTCTTTGTCTTTTACCATTCCGATTACGATATGCAATTCTTCATGGTCAGTAATCTCGATTTGACCCACGAGTTGTTTTACGCCATCTTCATTGTGGCCGACATCCAGTACGATCATCGGGTTTTCATGTATCAATTCCCAGCGACCGTGCAAGCCCGTAAGTTTTTTTACATGCATGAGTGCTTTTTGCAAATGCTGATCGGTAATCCGCCATCCAATTTGTTTTAGGGTATGGATTGCATCAAGGACTGTAATTAAATTTTTTATTTGGTATATCCCTGTTAGGTCAAGCTGGAAATACTGTTTATCATTTGTATGCGATGAGGTGACTTCTGCAGTCAGGGCATGCTTGTTTATATTCCAATCGGCAACAAACCGCTGGTGGTTTGCATAGCTTAAGGCTGCATTTTGTTCTGCGGCTTTGTCCTCAAATATTTCATGCGTCTCGGTTTGATATTCGCCAATAACAACAGGAATATTTTTTTTAATAATGCCTGCTTTTTCGAATGCAATTTTTTGAAGTGTATCACCAAGTATATTCACATGGTCGTAACTAATATTTGTTATCAAGGAAAGCTCCGGCGTAATGATATTGGTACTATCTAATCTTCCGCCCAGCCCGACTTCTACAATAACTATATCAACTCTTTGCTCGACAAAATAGTCAAACGCCATTGCAACGGTGATTTCAAAAAAGGAAGGGCTGATTTGTTCAATGAGCGGTTTTAGTCTTTCTACGAAACGAATCACAAAATCTGCTCTTACCATTTCTCCGTTTACCTTTATGCGCTCCCGGAAATCCCTTAAGTGCGGTGATGTATATAAGCCCGTCCTGTATCCTGCTGTTTGAAATATCGCTGCCAGCATGTGGCTGGTTGAACCTTTCCCATTAGTACCTGCAACATGCACTGACTTGAATTTTGTGTGGGGGTTACCGAGTGTTTCGCAGAGTATGATCGTGTTGGTAAGTCCCTCTCTCATAGCCGCAGCACCCATACGGCTGAACATGGGTAGGCGTGTGAACAGGTAATCAATAGTTTGTTGATAATCCATAAAGGGCGAAATTATAAAAACTTCCGTGGGAAAAAATTGATATCTCCCAAAGCGCCGGGGGACACCATGATTGGCACAGCGACAATTCCTGTATGTACTGTCTGATATCCTCAACCCGGTCGCAATAGATTACTGAAGCCCGGAAGGTTGCAAGATGCATATTCTCTAGCCGAGTAATTAAAAGGGCGATCAGCTTTTTTGAAGAAGTACTGCAAACAATAATCTTCTTATCTTTGCGCCCGCTATGACACAAGAAAAATTGAACGATATGAGACCCCGTCTTGCGGGGTTGAGGAGGTTTCTTTGACGTCGCTAACCGACAGCAAAAAATAAATGAGGACAAGCAATTGTCCTTATCTCCCGGTTTCTGGAATGATAACAAACGCGCCACAGAAATCCTAAAGAACATCAAACTGAATGAGTATTGGGTGAAATTGTATTCGCAGACCGAGACCGCTGTGGAAGATTTCGCTGTGCTTTTTGATTTCTGGAAGAGCGGTGATGCCACGGAAGAAGAAACAAAAGAGGCATACAACAAAGCATTGCAAAGTCTTGATGAAGCAGAGTTCAAAAGCACGCTCAACCAACCTGAGGATGAATTACCTGCAGTCCTCCAGATCAACAGTGGGGCGGGAGGCACCGAAAGCCAGGACTGGGCTGAGATGCTTGCCCGTATGTACCGTATGTACGGACAAAAGCATGATTGGACAGTTACAGAACTGGACTGGCAGGATGGAGATGGAGCAGGTATCAAAACCTGTACGCTGCAGTTTGACGGGCCATTTGCATATGGTTTCTTGAAAGCGGAAAGCGGCGTGCACCGACTGGTACGCATCAGCCCTTTTGACAGCAATGCCAGACGGCATACTTCATTTGCCAGTGTATATGTATATCCGTTAATAGACGATACTATTCAAATTGAGGTTAGCCCGGCTGACGTCGAATGGGCTTTTTTCCGCAGCGGCGGCGCAGGCGGCCAGAACGTAAACAAGGTGGAAACCGCCGTACGGCTCACCCACAAACCAAGCGGTATTATTGTGGAATGCCAGCAGGCGCGGACTCAGGGAGAAAACAGAGAAAAAGCCATGGCGATGTTGAAGAGCCGGTTATACGAAGAAGAAATCCGCAAGCGCGATGCCATAAAGAACGCGAACAACGCGAACAAGAAAAAAATTGAATGGGGATCGCAAATTCGTTCCTATGTTTTCCATCCTTATAAAATGATAAAAGACCATCGCACCGATTATGAAGTGGGTAATGTGCAGCCCGTGATGGATGGCGAACTGGACGGTTTCATCAAAGCGTATTTGATGAGCGAGAAAGAAGCAGATGTGCAGTAAGGGAACAAGAAGTCGCGAAGATAATCGCTATTAAAAAATCTAAAAAGAGTTTTATGAGCCTTGGTTATTTTAGCTATCCCCAACCTGAGAATGAGCCGGTATATAGCTACGCACCCAGATCAAAAGAAAAAGAAATTTTGAAAAAAACGCTTCGGGAATTGAAAAATGCAGAGCATGATATACCCATGTTTATTGGCGATAAGGAAGTGCGCACAGGAAAGAAAACTGCCCTGCACCCTCCCCATGAAATTGCCCACACTATTGGCTATTTCCACCAAGGAAATGAGAAGCACGTACAGCAAGCAATTGAAGCTGCATTAAAAGCAAAGGAACAGTGGGCTGATTTAAGCTGGGCGAACCGCGCAAATATTTTTTTGAAAGCCGCCGATCTCATCTCAACGAAATATCGTTCATTGATGAACGGCACCACGATGCTCGGTCAGAGCAAGAATGCATATCAGGCAGAAATAGATTCAGCATGTGAGCTTATTGATTTCCTGCGTTTCAATGTGCATTTTTTAAGCGAGATATACAAACAGCAGCCGATCAGCTCTCCGGGTATCCATAACCGTTTGGAGTACCGGCCACTGGAAGGTTTTGTGCTGGCCATCACACCTTTTAATTTTACAGCCATTGGTGGCAACCTGCCGACTTCTGCGGCTATGTGCGGAAATACCGTTGTGTGGAAACCGGCGCACACGCAGATATTCAGCGCATACATGTTCATGAAAGTATTAAAAGAAGCGGGGCTACCAGATGGCGTCATCAATTTAATCTATGTGGATGGGCCAACGCTGGGCAGAATTTGCTTTAACCATCGCGATTTTGCCGGTGTACATTTCACAGGCTCAACTGGAGTATTCAATAACATGTGGGAGACGATTGGCAGGAATATGGCAAATTATAAATCATATCCACGCATTGTGGGCGAAACTGGTGGGAAGGATTTTGTAATTGCGCATAAAAGCGCAAATCCGGATGTCGTCGCGACAGCCTTGCTGCGTGGAGCCTTTGAATACCAGGGACAAAAATGTTCGGCCGCTTCAAGAGCTTATATTCCATCAAATATTGCCGAAGAAGTAAAAAAGAAAATGATTGCCGGTGTAAAAAGTTTTCGGATGGGAACTGTGGAAGATTTTTCCAATTTTATCAATGCAGTGATTGATGATAAAAGCTTTGATAAAATAAAAGAATATATAGATAACGCAAAGAAAGACCCTAAGGCTGAGATATGGGTCGGCGGAAAATGCGATAAAAAGGTTGGCTATTTTATTCAGCCTACCGTTATTGAAGCTAAAGACCCGAAGTATGTAACCATGTGCGAAGAAATTTTCGGACCGGTGCTAACGGTTCATGTTTATCCTGCAAACAGTTTTGAAAAAACATTAGATCTGGTGGATTCAACTTCTCCTTATGCGTTGACAGGCTCCATTATTTCGCATGATAGGGATGCGATTGAATTAGCAACCCGGAAGCTCCGCAATGCTGCGGGAAATTTCTATATCAATGACAAACCAACGGGAGCAGTGGTGGGCCAGCAACCGTTTGGCGGGGCAAGAGCAAGTGGGACCAATGATAAAGCAGGATCTATTCTAAATCTCTATCGGTGGCTAAGTGCAAGGACAATCAAAGAAACTTTTAACCCACCTACAGATTATAAATATCCATTTGTGCAGGAACCATAAGTTACCTGAAAGTGAAATCATGGGCTGAAGCTCGAGGGTCAAGGGGCTTTACTAATTCATGATGAAGCCGCAAAACTAACAAAAATCAATTCGGTCATTTTCTTACTTTTATAAAAACATTTTTTTGAAGACTATACTCAGCGAACAGCAATTAGCTATTACCATTCAAAGACTCAGCAACCAGTTATTCGAAAATCATCTGGACCTGAATGACACGGTGCTGATTGGCATTCAGCCAAGAGGGATTTATTTTTCAGACCGCATTGTAAAAGAAATACGCAAACAGATCACGCCGGAGAAAATTCATTAT
>DATMMJ010000683.1:0-2364 GCA_035569795.1 Puia sp.
AAATTCCCAATTGTACATGACTGCCTGTGACGCCGAAACCTTCCCAAAGAAATTGGTTACCCACTTTAAAAGGCATATAGGTCCGTAACTTTTGGTTCAACTGGTTCTCAGGGATTTTTTTAAGGAAGAATAAAAAGACAAAAGATCTACTTCCCAAATAGCGTTTCCAGATACTCTTTTTTGAATTCAATATATGTTGGCCGGCTGCTTGGGGTCGTGTTTGGTTGAGAGCAGGCAAATAACTCTTCAACCAAAGATTTCATTTCCCTTTCAGTTAATGTAGTGCCGGGTTTAATGGCGTGCTGCCATGCAAGAAGTCTTGTTAGCTTTTCGCGTTTTGAAAATTTCATGTCGCTGGTGAAATGCTTGAACTGCTCCAGCATATTCTCTATCGCATTTTTTTCATTGCCTTGCAGCACATCCCCTGGCGTTCCCTGGATGATGAAAGCATCTTTGCCGAAAGGTTCGATAATATATCCGAGTTCACTGAGATCGTCAATCAAATCTCCTAAAAGAACAGCATCCTGAGTTGATAATTGCAAGGTCACCGGAAATAAGCTTCGCTGCGCAGCTACCGGTCTTCCCTTTGCAGCAGCGATGTACCTTTCATATAAAATCCTTTCATGGGCTGATTGCTGATTGATGAGAATAAACCCTCTACCCGTTTGGGCGATGATGTAGGTGTTCAGGATTTGCACGAGGCTTTTATCTTCCAGCAATTCAATACCTGCTGAGGTGCGCAGGAGGCCTGAAGTTTGTTCACTCTCCACTGCCTGGTTTCCCGGGTCCGGCTTCGGTCCTTCATATAACGTCCTCCAATGCTTTAGCTCACTTTTATTTTCCCGCTCAATAAAATGTGCTTGATTTTTTTGGGTGAAGGTCTTATATAAAGAGGAAGATGCTGCTTCTGCTTTTTTTTCTTCGGTGAAGGGCTTGCTTACCGCATCTAATTGCTGGATCAGGGGATCCAGCTCAAAATCGAGCGTTGGTGTAATGCTGAATTGTGCGAGGGAATGTTTCACCGCGGCTTGCACAAATGCATACACGATTTTTTCATCTTCAAATTTTATCTCCTGTTTTGTTGGGTGCACATTGATATCTACTTGTGATGGATCAAGGTCTATAAACAATACATACATGGGGAAACTGTCTGGCGTGATCATTTGCTGGAACGCGTTCATGACCGCATGGTTTAAGTATGCGCTTTTTATGAAACGCTTGTTCACAAAAAAATACTGATCCCCCCGAGTTTTTTTTGCGGTTTCCGGCTTTCCTACAAACCCATAAATATTCATGTAATCTGTTTTCTCCTGTACCGACACCAGTTTGGGATTCAGGCTATCTCCTAATATCTGTACAATGCGTTGCTTTAATGTCCCTCGTTCTAAATGGAAAACCTCCTGGCCGTTACTCACAACAGAAAAGAAAATATCTGGAAATGATAATGCGACGCGTATGAACTCATCAATGATATGGCGCATCTCTGCGGCATTGCTCTTCAAAAAATTTCTTCTTGCAGGCACACTGAAAAAGAGATTCTTCATAGCAATACTACTGCCATTGACGCAGGCAACAGGCTCTTGTTTTTTTACAATACTATTTTCAATCTCTATATAAGTCCCTGAGTCATCTTCTGCCTTTTTGGTTTTGAGTTCCACTTGTGCAACAGCCGCAATGGATGCTAGCGCTTCGCCACGAAAGCCCAATGTCTTGATGCGGAACAGATCATCAATATTTTTTATTTTAGAAGTGGCATGACGCTCAAAAGACATGCGGGCATCCGTTTGGCTCATGCCTTTGCCGTTATCAATAACCTGGATCAGGGCTTTGCCCGCATCGTTAATGACCAGTTTGATCTCCGATGCACCGGCATCTACGGCATTTTCCAACAGCTCTTTCACGGCACTGCCCGGGCGTTGTATTACTTCACCTGCGGCTATCTGGTTAGCAATGTTGTCTGGCAATAATTGAATGATGTCTGGCAATTCTATGCTAATTTGTGCTGCAATTTACTGCTTAAAATCTTAAGCCCTTTTTAACTCGTTAATATGAAGAAAGTTTTTGTTCACACAATTCTGATTTTTTTAGCCATTTCATCTTGCGCACAATTCAAATCCGCTCTTTCCGCCGAAAAATGGGTGGACAGCGTTTTCAAAACCCTGAGTGACGATCAAAAAATCGGTCAGCTCATAGTGGTTCGTTTATCTGCCATTGACATGTCCACAAAAAAAGTAACATTTTATGATAAAGAGGTTGAGGACGCGGTGCGCAAATTTAATGTGGGAGGGATATGTCTGTTTCAGGGTGGGCCGGTCACACAGGCAAATTACATCAACTACTTTCAAAGCATTGCCCAAACACCCA
>DATMMJ010000684.1:0-17201 GCA_035569795.1 Puia sp.
CAGCAGGCTGAAAAATTACATAAGAAGCAGGAATTATTTTTCAACTCTTTTAAACTACGTGGGTCATTTTCGCGGAGTTGTTTTCTGCGAACTCCACGGCTCTCTCTCTCTGCGTCCCGGTCTCATTGGTTTTATCTTATAGCCGGTGTCATACGGTTTAAGGTTAGCCCACTCCATCAAGAGTGTCATCCATCAAAACAAAACGCAGTGCCTTATTTTCAGGGTTGTTTGTATACTCTGAAATGTCCTTTCTTTTTTGGCTTTCCTGAAGCACAGACAATATTTACCAGCTTAAAAACAGCAATGAAAGCAAGAGCTATTAATAGATGTATTATCATGTCTAATTAGGCTAAGGCGATGTCCGAATTAAAAACCCGGTTCATCTTGGTTAGATTTTCAATTGCAATACAAAGTAGAAAATCTGACTACCGCCATGCAACAAAAATTATAAACATTTTGGAAATGATGTGAATTAAAGGCAGCTGCATGGAGTGGAAATAATTGAATTGATCCATCGCAAAAATGCGCACACCGATGGAGACGTCATTGTTCATTTTAAGAAGGCCAACATCTATCACATAGGAGATATTTTTGTAACCTACAGACTGCCATTTATCGATGAAAACAATGGAGGCGACATTTTTGCAGCTAAACCGAAGGGTGTGGCGAAGACAGAATTCAGAGGGGGGCCAGTGCTTCATTCATTTTTCAGGGCCTTAACAGGGTTGGCTAGGGCAGCCCGCACACATTTAAAGCTAACAGTAAGCAAGGCGATGAGTATGGCTATAACACCCGCCAGCGCAAAAACCCACCAGCTTAAATTAGTGCGGTAGGCGTACCCTTGTAAAAACCTGTTTAAGCCATACCACGCCACGGGAAAGGCAATTGCCGCGGCAACCGGGACCAGCACTAAAAAGTCCTTGGACAGCAGGGCAACAATATGCGGAACATCTGCACCTAATACTTTACGCACGCCAATTTCTTTCTCTTTGCTTTCAGCGGTAAAGGTTACCAGACCAAACAATCCAAGACAAGATATTAATATGGTTACAATGGCAAAACAATTAAACAACTGGCCCACATGCGTATCACTTTTGTATAAATCATCAAACTGGCTGTCTAAAAATGTGTAATCAAATGGATAATCAGCGTTATATTTTTTCCATACGCTTTCGGCTGCAGCCAATGCACGTGAGGCATCCTTACCTGTAGTTCTTACGTACATTTTCCCCCGCCAATATTTGTCGTATTGCATCAGAAGGGGTGGGATCTTTTGGTGCATGTCCTGGAAATGAAAATCTTTCACCACACCGGCAATTACCCCTTTAATGCCGTGAAAAGTAAGCCGCTTGCCAATTACAGGTTCTTTTATTCCGGTTGCCTTAACAGCCGTTTCATTTAATATGAACTTGGCACTGTCGGCAGGTGAACCGTTAAAGCCGCTACCTTCCAGCAACTGCATGTGCATCACATGCAAAAAATTTCTTTCTATTGGCATTTGAGTAATAGTAAATGATTGCTGGTCTGACCTTTTGCCATCCCAGTCCACGTCGGAGCTGCCTGAACTGTTATTGATGATGTCAGCACCAGATTCTGTAACGCCTAATATAGCCGCTTCTTTCAGCAGTTCAGCCATTGCCGCATCATAATGGCCGTTAATATTACGCATGTCGAAGCTAAAAACATTTTGTTTGTCATAACCTAGATTTTTCTCGCGTATATACTTTAATTGTTTGCCTATGATGATAGTGCTTGTAATAAGCATGATGGAAAAACTAAACTGCACAACTACTAATGCTTTGCGAAAATTGCCTTTGCTGCCAATGCCGCTTAGCTTGCCCTTCATTGCCTCCAGCGGTTTGAATGACGACAATGTTATGGCCGGGTAAATACCCGCAAGCAGCAGTGTTGCCAGCATGGTAAGACCGTACACCGAAAGGACATTGGGCGACCAGGGTTTGAAAACAATATTTTTGCCCGAAATATTATTATACAAAGGCATTACAAAGTAAATAATACCTGTTGCCAGTACAAGTGCTATAAGAAATGTGAGTAGCGATTCACTCAAAAACTGCATAAACAGCTCCGCCTTGCCCGCACCAACAATTTTACGCAAGCTAATTTCCTTACTGCGCTTCATCGCCCGTGCAGTAATAAGATTTACATAGTTTATGCAGGCTACCAGCAGCACAATTACAGCTACTATAAAAAACACTCGAACAACCATCATACCCTGCTCCTTGCCGTCTAAAGCATACAGGTGTAATCTAGTAAGCGGGGCAAGCAGGTAAGTAAGATGCTGGTTTGCCTGAATGTCATAGTTATGACGATGTGTAACACTCATTTTTTGAGCCGCCAAAGCAACGCTGGCATTGGGTTTCAGCATTACAAACGTCTCGTAACTATACTGGTCCCAATTTGTGTTAAGCGTTTTAAAATAGCTGGTAGTGTCATATTCCTGTTCAAGCTGCTGAAAATTAAAAACGATGTTATAATGAATATATGAGTTGGCGGGCATATCTTTTATTACTCCTGTTACACGGTACAATTTTTTGTCGTCAGCCTTTAATACTTTGCCCATTGGGTCTTCGTTACCGAAAAATTTCTTCGCTGTTGTTTCAGACAAAACAATAGAATGTGCATCCGTAAAAGGCTGTTGTGGATTGCCTTCAATAAATGGGAAAGTAAACATGCTGAATAAAGAAGCATCAGCCAGGCAGTTATGCGATTCAGTAAGCTTTTTACCACTATATTCAAATATGGAAACATTTCCATTATCTCTTATGCGGCAGGCATCCTGCACCTCGGGCACTTCTTTTTTTGCATACACTGCAATCGGCGCAGGCGTGGTGTACCAAACGTTTTGCTCATCAAATTTTGGTGCCAGCTTATAAATGTTAGACGCATTTACATGAAAGCGGTCAAAGCTCAACTCGTCGCTTACCCAAAGCAACAACAGAATGCTGACCGCTAAACTTGCAGCAAGACCTGTAATGTTAATAAACGAATACGTTGTATTGTTACGCAAACTGCGGAGGGCTGTTTTAAAGTAGTTTTTTAGCATAAAGCGATATTAAATCATAACAGTATTCCAATAGGGTGCCAATTGATAGGTTCATAACAATCAAGTAATTATGCATTTTGGAAGAATGAAATACTGTTCGGTTTCAGTACATAAGGCGTTCATTAATGAAACTAATTGTCTCACTGGGTTTAATACCATCTGTAAAACAAGGGAACGTTACAGGATGAAATGTTGCACTGGCAGCAATCATTAACCATTCAAATCTTAGAAATACCCCTACACTATTTTTGCGCACACAAACCCAAATCACTCTTGCGCACTCCCAAGTAAAATACATTCCAGTGAGCTTAAAAAATAAAGAGTCTCATGAATTTAGCCGACGGGTACAGTAAATGTCAAAAAAATAATTTTGCGCGAGAAGATCTAAAATATTGCCCCCTCTGAATCGTCTTCCCCCAGTAAGACTTAATTATTCATTTTTAAAAAACAAAAACATGGACTACAATCAGTCATGCGCCGCAAAAGGCGAACACTACGGAAGCAGGCAACGGCACATGCTTAACCGTTCGATGCAAAGAGCCGCAGTGAACGTGTACAAAACGGAGAACAGTTTTGAGATGCTGCTGTTCGCGCCCGGTCGCATTAAAGAGCATTTTCATTTGGACGTGAGAGCAGGAGAACTCACCATTTCCTACACGCCGCCGGAGGGGTTTGCCCGACCGGAATGGATCTTGCGCGAATACAGTCGCGGGGGCTTTGCAAGAAGCTTTTCCCTCGATGAAAGCGTTGATGCCTCTAATATTACGGCAAAATATGTGGATGGTGTTTTGCAAGTGAGCATGCCCATCATAGAAGGAAAACAGTCCGTGAAGCAGGAGATTATTGTGAGCTAAGCAAAAAGGGAGGGTTCTTTAAAAAAGCCGGCAGCCGAAATACTGCCGGCTTTTATTTTTTGTTTTATCATGAAATCAGTAATAGATGAATGTTTTCACCACGCTCTCTCCATTATCTAAGGCATCGGTTTCCTTTACAACCCTATTACTGCTATCAAAGACATAGCTATACGTGACGCTTGCTATAGGACCGCCGGAGCCGTCGGTCTGTACCTGTGTTGCGGGCAGAAATTTGGACTGCGGAAGATATGTTGGACCTAAATAATAGTTTAAGGGATTATTAGTATAAGTAAAAGTCGAAATAGTAATTATATTGCCTGAGCCATCACTCTGAATATCTTTAGTCATGTTTCCATTATTGTCAGAAGTGTAATCATCCTGGGCAAGAATCTGAGCACCCGATGCTTTTGAATAGTTATAGTTACTAATTCGGAGGAGCGTCTTCCCGCTGTATAGATATCCCTCGGTCGTTGTGTCACCTGTATTATTATATTGAAAGGTACTGTCAACCAGCGACGAGCTGTTTATATAAGCAATTTCATGGACATTAAGCACCCCATATGTGTACAAATCAATCGTGAAACTAGAGTTGGAGGTGTAAGTGAACGCAGTTTTGAGTTTTGGAGAAAAAAGGCTTGTGATCCGGTTGTTTCCGTCATAGGTAAAATTGAAGCTGTCAATTTCATTGAATGAGGTGTTTGTGGCATCCTCAATATACATTTTAAGTTTATTGGGATTGTTTTGGGCATTATTGCTGCTGTCTTTTTTGCAGGAGAAGAATAGACCCACGAGAAGTGCTGAGGCAAGGAATGTTTTCCATTTCATACGATTAGGTTTTGGTTTGATTTTCGAATGTACAAAAGCTAGCTGACTAAACCTATGATAAACGATATTGTTTTGGCAACATTATTTTTTACAATAGCTATCTGATTTCTCTACCGGGTATTTTTTATCAAGGTCTATGTTATTAAAGCTTTCCCTGTTTCCCCAGCCAAAATATTTTTCGAAAAATGGCAACAGCTTATTTGCTTTTATTTTTTCTAAGAAATATACTTCATGCTCTTTTTCTTTCATGCCCATTTCGTATAAAATTTTATCATGCTCATGTATGCCAAGTGAGTTAAAATATTGCTTCATCCGGAAGTATTCACAAACATTTCCGCTTTCGAGTCTACCAGCAAAATAAAATGGCATAAACCAACCGATGACATAACAACTTGCTGAAATTATTTTTCCTATTACATGAAAACGTAGCTCATAATATTTGGAAGGCAGGACATCGTAGGCAGCCATGATCGCAAACACTTCGCGGCGGTGATTCCATTCGTCCCGCTCAATTTGCTTGATGGCTTTTTTTTCCTCGGCATTTTTTACAGAACCTGCATGGCCCTGATAGGCAAAGGATGCGGCTTTTTCGGCAGAGTATGCTCTTTTCAATAAATCAACTAGTCCGGTGTGGGGAAGTCCCATGTAATTTTTAGGGTTGTAATTTTTATTTGTCATCCCTCGTCGTCGTCATCCATGATCCAAACTTTGGTAGAAACGTTTTCTGAATTTGCCTCTTGCATTTTGCCATTGGTTTGTATTTCGTTGATGAGTTCTGCCACCATAGAAGTCCAGCCGGTCTGATGGCTTGAGCCCAGGCCATGGCCGGTGTCTCCATGAAAATATTCGTAGAACAGTAATAAATGCTCATTGCCCGGCTGCTGGTAAAACCAATTGTGCTTGCCATATATTGGTCTTTTGCCCAAATCATTTTTTTCAAATAAACTGATTAATCTTAAAGTCAGTTCGTCGGCCACTTGGGAAAGGTTCATGGTTTTTCCTGAGCCAACAGGACATTCCACTTGTAGTTCGTCGCCGTAAAATGCTCCATATTTTCTTATAGATTGAATGATAATGTAATTGATGGGCATCCACACGGGCCCGCGCCAGTTGGAATTTCCGCCGAACAAATCAGAAGTGGAATCACCTGGATCATATTGGATGGTGTAATCGACCCCTCCGATATGTATGGTATAGGGGTTTTTCTCGTGATGCTTTGATAGGGCGCGAATACCTCCGGGAGCGAGGAATTCGTCTTCACTCAAAAGCCTTTCAAGCAGATGAACCAGTTTTTTTTGCGGAACAAGTGAAAGCAATAATTGCTCTCCATCTTTTCTTTCCTCATTGGGCCAGTACTTGTTGTTCCTGATCCGATAATTTTCGAACCAGGCAATGCGCTTTTTAAAATCTCCTAATTTATCAAGGGTTTTTTTCTCTATCGTTGATACAGCAAATAAAGAAGTGAGGCCGACTATGGAAAATATGCGCAACTGCATCGGCGAGGAATTGGCAATGGACAGCGTGTCATAAAAGAATTTGTCTTCATCATTCCACATGCCCTGCTCATTCAATGCTTCTGCTATCAATACAAAGTGTTCAAAAAATTTCGTCGACGTGTCTTCAAAAGCTTCATCTTTCATAGCAATCTCCAATGCCATATCCATCATGTTGAGAGAATACATGCCCATCCAGCTTGTGCCGTCTGCCTGTTCCAGTTGCATATCACTACTAAGCCGGTGGCTCCTGTTAAAAACGCCTATATTATCAAGACCAAGAAAACCGCCTTCAAACATATTGTTCCCGTTGTCATCTTTGCGGTTAATCCACCAAGTGAAATTGATGAGCAGTTTTTGAAAGATTTTTTTTAGAAAATTGATATCTCCTTTTCCGGTTTTGTCTTTTTCAATCCTGTATACCTGCAATGCAGCCCATGCCTGCACGGGCGGATTTACATCACTGAAGTTCCATTCATAAGCAGGCAGTTGTCCATCGGGTTTCATATACCATTCCCTCATAATCAGCAGCAGCTGGTGTTTGGCGAAAGTGGGGTCAACAATTGCCATCGCAATGGACTGGAAAGCCAGGTCCCAGGCTGCATACCAGGGGTATTCCCATTTATCCGGCATGGCGATGATATCTTGATTTTTCAAATGTTTCCAATCGTGGTTGCGCCCATATAGTTTAGCGGGGCTTGCAGCAGTTATACCATCTGTGCCCTTTAGCCACCTTTCCACATCATAATGATAATATTGTTTGCTCCACAGTAGACCCGCAAGCGCCTGGCGTTGGATTTGTGCAAGTTCGGGTGGGATGCCAGGCGGGAAAATGGAAGCGTAAAAATTATCAGCTTCTTGTTTGCGGTCTTTAAATATTTGTAGTACGCCCGTGGGGAAAGGATTATCCATTATTTTGTTGCTCAGCCTTAAAAAGATGGTTTTTGTGCAACCCCCTTCAATTTTATAACGGTACACAGGTGAGAATTTTGTACCTGATTTTTTTTGGCGGAGCAGTTCAATGTTTTCTTTTTTGATGATAGCGTCATGAAAAGCGTCTTTCACAAATGGCGTGGCATTTGGCTTGCCTGTTACTTTTTGCAGGTTAGTTTCATTTTCTGTAAACAGGCATTCTCCCGGTTGCTGAAAATATAAGTAGTAGGTGCCAAGCCGCGTATCACTGGCTTTTACCGATGTTTTGTCGCGGAGCGTGATCAGGGGCTTTCTTTTCATTTCATCATAGGCCCACCGGTTATGGAACCACAGTGTCGGAAGCACGGTGATCTCTGCAGCTTTGGTATAGCGGTTGAGTATATCTAATTTAATAAAGATATCTTTTGAATTCTGCTTGGCATAGGTAATAGAGACATCAAAGTATTCATTGTTGTTAAATATACCCGTGTCTAATACTTCATACTCAGGCTCGTTGCGGGAGCGTTTGCGGTTTTCTTCCTGCAAATCTTTGTATGGAAATTCCTGCTGCGGGTATTTATATAAATACTGCATGTAGTAATGTGTCGGTAGGTTGTCCAGGTAATAATAGAGTTCCTTCACATCCTCCCCATGGTTTCCCTCATGGTTGCCAAGGCCGAACAGGCGTTCTTTTAAAATAGGGTCCCTGCCATTCCACAGTGCTACAGAAAAGCAAAGGCTTTGAAAAAAGTCCGAAATGCCGGCAATTCCATCCTCTCCCCAACGGTAGGCCCTGCTGTGGGCGTGCTTGTAGGGAAAATAATTCCAGGCGTCCCCGTTATGGCTATAGTCTTCCCTCACTGTTCCCCACTGCCTTTCGCTGAGGTAAGGTCCCCATTGTTCCAGTGGTATTTTTTTAGCTGCGTTTACTGTTAGCCTTTGATGTTCTGCTGTCATTTTTGTGTATAAATATATTGCCTTCTTTTCCCCGGCGCTTGCGCACCCAGAATTAAATCCACTAGCTCAAAAAAAGAGCCGGGGAATTTGTCGGAACATGGTTAGATGGCAACGCAAAAGCTAGTGATTTTAAACAGATAGCGTAATTCAGATACCTGTGTTCATGTCATGAAGTTAGGATTTACTGTCGATTTAACAGCAATCAGCAATCAACAGGGCTATTATAAAATTAGAGGCCCTCTCGCCCATTTGCTTTATCTTTGGACGAGCATTTAACCAAAAAAGATTTCTCATTCGCAAAATTTGAATCTTTTACCAATATTATAAACTTTGAATTTTAAAGAATTTGGCCTTGATGAAAACCTTGTAGAAGGCATCGAGTCCAGTGGTTACGACACCGCGACCCCCATACAGGAACAGGTCATCCCCATAATTTTAGAAGGAAAAGACCTTATCGCTTCAGCACAAACAGGCACCGGAAAAACAGCAGCTTTCCTGTTACCCATCATACATAAACTGATTTCTTCCAGGACGGAGGAACATATCAATGCGCTGGTGATTGTACCCACGCGTGAGTTAGCGGTACAAATAGCGCAACACCTGGAGGGTTTTTCTTATTTCACCGCAATCAGCTCCATAGCAGTCTACGGCGGTGGCGATGGTTTTAACTTTACAACAGAAAAACAAGCACTTTCAAAAGGTGCTGATATTGTGGTTTGCACTCCGGGCAGAATGATCGCGCATCTGAATATGGGTTACGTGAGCCTGGACGGGTTACAATATTTGGTGCTGGATGAAGCCGACCGCATGCTAGATATGGGGTTCTATGATGACATCATGAAAATCATTTCTTTTTTGCCTGTAAAACGACAGAACCTGCTTTTTTCTGCGACGATGCCTGCTAAAATAAGACAACTTGCAAAAAAGATATTACATGCGCCTGCGGAAATAAATATCGCTATTTCAAAGCCGCCTGAAAAAATTGTTCAGGGAGCTTTTATTATTTATGATCAACAAAAAATACCACTGGTCAAATGGCTTTTGCAAAGTAAGGATTTTACGAGTATTCTGATTTTTTGCTCCCGTAAGCAAGCCGTAAAGGAGTTGACAAGGGAGCTGAAGCGTGCCCGTTTTTCTGTAGAAGAGATCCATTCTGATCTGGAGCAGCAAACCCGTGAACAGGTACTCTCTGATTTCAAGAACAGGAAAATAAAAATATTAGTGGCTACGGATATCCTTTCCCGTGGCATTGATATTGATAATATCGATCTGGTGATTAACTACGATGTGCCTAACGACGGCGAAGATTATATCCACCGGATTGGCCGCACTGCCCGCGCGGAGACAGATGGCATCGCATATACCTTTGTCAGTGAGAGAGAACAAAATAAATTTTCTACCATCGAAGAATTCTTAGGCAAGCCCGTACCAAAAACTTCCGTGCCTGAGCAATTCGGCGCAACTCCACCTTACCACCCGCGATACAGAAGCCATTCCAAAAGAACATACCGCCAAAACAGGCCTTATTAAAAAAGCCAGCCAACGAGCAGACAAAGCATGACAATCACTGGAGAGGGTAGCCTTGAAAAATTGAGCAAAAGCCAAGTTGCTATGGTAACAATCACCGCAAGAAAAAAATCGGTCCAGTTAGTTATCGCAATATCATTCATCATATAAAACGCAGCTGCTACCATAATACCTACCACGACTGCATTAATGCCCTCTAGCGCTCTGTACACAGCTGCATATTTTTGCATATTATGCCAAATTGGAAAAAAGAAAAGCACTAGTAAAGCGCTCGGCAGAAAAATGGCTACCGAGCCGATTATACAGCCTACGACTTGCATAGGAGGGCTTTTGTCTTTCAAGGCAATGCCTCCCATAAAAGACCCGACAGAAAAAACAGGTCCCGGAATAGCACGCACCATCGCTGTGCCTGTATAAAAATCTTCTTTGTTGATTTTTATGATATTGGGGTTACGTTGCAATAGTTTCTGAGATTCTGGCCTCGCTACAAATTGTTCATACATCATCGGTATCAGCACCTGTCCTCCTCCAAAAACCAGGCTTCCGGTACGATATATATTCTCAAACAAATTAATTGGCCGGCGGTTAGGCCAGTTTTCTTTTCTTGCTGTTTCGCTCAAAATACCCGCAACCAAAAAGACAATCGCGAAAAGCCAGATATTGGCCCATTTTATTTTATAGGCCGGTTCTTCCTTTTGAGGAATGCGTTTGCTGCTCAGGTTGGTAACAAGGCCGCCCAGCACGATCAGCAAGGGGAAAACCCAGGGCATCTTGAATAGAAAATAGGTGGCAAATGCGCTCACCACCAGTATCACCCTTGTTATGGTATTGTGAATTGAAATCTTGAAAGCCTTGGTAGAAGCATATAGCAAAAAGCCAACGGTCATTGGACCCATGTATTCAAAAATGTTCGCCTTGAGGGTCTTTTCATTGATGTAATCCAGGAAAAAAGAAAGTACTCCCATTAATATACAGGCAGGCAGTATCCATATGATCAAGGTTAATACCGCCAAAGGAATGCCCCCCCGCTTATAGCCAATGAGCGTCAGCACCTGCGTGGATGAGGCTCCCGGGAGCATCTGGCAAAAGGCATTAAAGTCCATCAGCTCTTCCTCTGTAACATACCTTCTGCGATGCACAAATGTTTTTAGCATCATCCCCAGATGACCTTGAGGCCCGCCAAACGCGGATATGCTGTGCAGAAAAACGGCTCTTAAAAATGGAATATGGCGAAGCAAAACCATAAGTACTGGGTAATGGTGTCCAGATAAAAAAATACAATTTATCACTTGTTGAAAACATTATCAAAATCAATCGGCAAACAAATTAACCTGACGGTTTATTTTGTACATTCATTTTCTTAAAAAAAAACAATTCAACTAACCACATGAGAAAATTTTTATGCGCACTGGTTATCTTTTTATCGTTTTACAATTTCGCAAAGGCGCAAACAAAAAGCCTCCAAAAAAAAATTGATGCAGCTGCAGATAAGATAGAGCCTCAAACAATTTCCTGGAGGAGGGATTTTCATGAGCACCCGGAATTGAGCAACCGGGAATTCCGGACTGCAAAAATCATCGCTGAGTTTTTGCGCACGCTGGGACTGGAGGTAACCGAAGGTGTCGGTAAAACAGGTGTTGTTGCAATATTGCATGGCGCAAAACCTGGTCCGGTCGTAGCTTTGCGCGCCGATATGGACGCCCTTCCCGTAACCGAAAGGGTTAATGTGCCCTTCGCATCAAAAGTCACCTCTACATATAATGGGCAGCAGGTTGGCGTAATGCACGCCTGCGGACACGATACCCATGTCGCCATTCTGATGAGCGTTGCAGAAATATTAACCAGCATAAAAAGTGATTTGAAAGGGACAGTGAAATTTATTTTTCAACCCGCAGAAGAAGGTGCGCCGATCGGTGAAGAAGGCGGGGCAGAGCTCATGATCAAAGAAGGCGTTCTGGAGAACCCAAAAGTAGATGTGATTTTTGGCCTGCATATCAACTCGCAAACAGAAGTAGGGAAAATTTCCTATCGTCCAGGCGGCACCATGGCCGGCGTGAACGATGTACGAATTATCGTAAAAGGAAAATCCGCACATGGAGCTGCTCCCTGGTCATCTGTTGACCCGATTGTAGTATCGGCAGAGATCATAAATAATCTGCAGACCATTGTAAGTCGCAATGTGAACATCACGCAAAATCCTGCGGTAGTAACCATTGGCTCAATTAATGGCGGCAACCGCTCCAACATCATCCCTGAAAAAGTAGAAATGATGGGAACGATCCGGACATTGAGCCCGGAGGACGAGAAAATGGTTGTGGAAAGGGTAAAAGAAATTGCAATCAAAACAGCAGAAAGTGCAGGAGCAACAGCGGAAGTAACCGCTCCCTATTCTTCACATTACCCGGTTACCTATAACGACCCGGCTTTAACCGAAAAAATGCTTCCTACATTGCAAAACACTGCCGGGATTAATAATGTGATGCTCAAGCCACCGGTTACGGGTGCAGAAGATTTTTCTTTTTTTGAGCAGAAGGTTCCGGGACTATTTTTCTTTTTAGGCGGCATGCCAAAGGGGGCAGATCCGCTCAAAGCCCCTTCACATCATACCCCGGATTTCTACGTTGATGAAAGCGGTCTAAAATTAGGAGTAAGAACTTTATGTGCGCTGGTAGTAGACTATACGACCAGTTCAAAATAATTTTTTTTTTAGTATGGATATTGAACAACTCCGGGAATATTGTCTTTCAAAAATGGAAGTGACCGAAGGCTTTCCTTTTGGGGACGATACTTTGGTATTTAAAGTGAAGGGCAAAATATTTTTAATCGCGAGCCTAAAGGAGCCGCTCCTGCAGTTTAATCTGAAATGTGATCCGGAAAAAGCAATTGAGCTAAGAGAACAATATGATGCAATCCAGCCTGGCTATCACATGAATAAAAAATTATGGAACACCGTTATAATTAACGGGAGCCTTCCTGCAAAACTTGTCAAAGAAATGATTGATGATTCTTATTTACTGATCATCCGTTCCCTGCCAAAAAAACAGCAGACCGGGCTCTTATAAAAGCTTGATTATTTATAATACCCGTTTTGCTCAATTTCCTCCCTTACTTTTTCTGGCACCAAATACCGGATGGATTTCCCACTTTTGATGTTTTCACGGATATGTGTAGCCGAAATTTCTATTAGCGGTGCATCCATAATGATCGGCCGTGCGGTGAGCGTAGCGTCCGGGTGTATCTCATGGCCGGTTCGCCGGTATACATAGATCGGATAGTGTTTCACTATAAATGCGTAATTTTTCCATCTGGAAAGATTGGAAAAGCTGTCACTTCCCATAATGACCGAGAACTGATAGCTGGGGTATTGTTCCTGTAAGTAGGTTAAGGTATCGACCGTGTAGGAAGGCTTTGGCAGTTTAAATTCTGTGTCTTTTGCCCGCAAATTTTTTTCTCCTTCTATGGCACATTGGACGAGGTAGAGCCTGTGGTATTCATTGAGTAAGGAGTTGGAAGATTTCAGCGGATTTTGTGGGGAGACGATAAACCACACCTGATCTACATCAGCATACTGAAGCACATAGTTCGCAATGATCAAGTGGCCATGATGGATAGGGTTAAAAGAACCAAAATAGAGTCCGATTTTCATTTAAATTATTGAAATACAGTCTATTATGAATATTCTATTTCTTCTACGAACACATTTTCTGCCTCATCCAAGCGCAGG
Source organism: Puia sp. (assembly GCA_035569795.1). Taxonomy (GTDB): domain Bacteria; phylum Bacteroidota; class Bacteroidia; order Chitinophagales; family Chitinophagaceae; genus Puia. The sequence continues at coordinate 13,357 of DATMMJ010000684.1, forward strand.
CTGAGGTTATAGCCTGCAACTGTTATAGAGATCGGGTCTCCCAAAGGTGCAATCTGTTCTACTTTTATCCATTCTCCTGGCACACACCCCATTTCCATCAACTTTAAGAAGAGGTCGTTTTTTTCAAAAGAATGAATTTTCGCCCTAGCTCCGATCGACAATTCTGATAATCGCTTCATTTTTAAATTATAAACAAAAGTAACTTTGGAAAATAAAACAACCTTACGATTTTCGGAAATGTCCAATTCTTCCCAGAAAGTATATTTTCACAGTTTACAAAGATTTTGGTTTTTACGCAACCGAAAGGCGCTCAAAGTTTTTATTGAAAGCATATTTAAAAAGGAAAAAAAAGCGCTTACGAAACTCGATTATGTATTTTGCACAGATGATTATTTACTAAAAATCAACCAGCAGTTTCTTCGTCACGATTACTACACCGATATTATAACTTTTGATTTATCAGAAAAAAGCGGCATTTCTGGAGAAGTCTATATCAGTATAGACCGGCTAAAAGATAACTCCGGTACCTATAATACAACCTATTCCAATGAGTTGCATAGGCTTATGTTTCATGGGGCTTTGCATTTGATGGGATTCAAAGATGGTACCGCCAGGGAAACCTCAATAATGAAGAGAAAAGAAGATTTCTATTTAAGCTTATTTGGAGATGTTCCACGGGGAACTGTTTCATGATGAAACTGTGTCCCGTGGAACAATTATCTTTGCCAAAAATTATTTCCCGTGGCAAGAAAGCAGTGGGTCCAAAAAACAGAAATAACGCCATCCCTCGAACGCTTCAGGGAAAAACGAAAATGGCAGATTGCGCTTAGAAGATATGTAATCGAAAAAAAGCCTTGTCTTTATTATGCCCCATACTTTGGTTTGGATATAAAAACTATAAGACAGTGGTTTGAATGTCAATTTCAGGGGGACGTGGGTTGGACAGGTTTCGGCAAACAATGGCAATTTGATCATGTCATCCCAGTCACCTTTTTTGATTTCTCAGTGGAACAGGAGCTCAAGATGTGCTGGAATTTTACTAATCTGCGGGTCGACCATTTTGAGCGAACCCTGGAAAGGCAACCCCGGGTCGATATTCTTGCCGCAAAAAGTTATTTCACCGATCTATATCAGAAAACCCACTACACGGCTTTTTTGAAATTGCTTAAAAAAATTGAAAAGATTGAACGCTCTGACAAGGTGGACCCAGCTAGGCAACTGACCTTTGTTTTGAATAATAAAGCCTATCTTGATACGCTTGAAAACTATTCTGCATTTGAGTTTGAATTGCTTAACAGCGGACGAAGCCCGGTGGAAGTCGCCAGAGAAATGGCATTTTTAAAAACTTTACCCTTAACAGTTAGCTGAAATACATTACAAAATATGTTTATTGATTATGATATCATTGTGGCTGGTGCGGGTCACGCAGGTTGTGAGGCAGCGGCAGCGGCGGCAAATCTGGGTTCACGAGTTTTACTCATAACCATGAATATGCAAACCATAGCACAAATGAGCTGTAATCCTGCTATGGGCGGTATTGCAAAAGGGCAGATAGTAAGGGAAATTGACGCCATGGGCGGGTACTCAGGTATTGTGTCAGATCTAAGCCTGATACAATTCAGGATGCTCAACAAATCCAAGGGTCCCGCTATGTGGAGCCCAAGATCACAGAATGATCGCATGCTTTTCGCAAAAACATGGCGGGAAATGCTGGAGAAAACGAAAAATGTAGATTTTTATCAAGATATGGTGGCTTCTCTGATCATTTCTGGAAATAAGGTCTCAGGAGTAGTAACAGGACTGGGACACCATATTTATTCAAAGGCGGTTGTGATAACAAGCGGCACCTTTTTAAATGGAATCATCCATATTGGTGAAAAACAATTTGGTGGAGGCAGGGTGGCAGAAAAAGCCGCAACCGGAATTACAGAACAGCTCGTAAGTGTAGGCTTTGAAAGTGACAGACTAAAAACAGGGACCCCACCAAGAGTGGATGGCCGTTCGCTTGACTATAGCAAAATGCAGGAACAGCCTGGCGATGAGGAAATTGTAGGCTTTTCATTTTTACAGACAAAAAAACCTCCGAAGCAGCGCAGTTGTTGGATAACCTATACCAACCAGCAGGTCCATGATATGCTAAAGACAGGTTTCGACCGGAGCCCTATGTTTACAGGCAGAATAGAAGGCACGGGGCCCCGGTATTGCCCCAGTATTGAAGACAAGATAAACCGCTTTGCAGACAGAGACCGGCATCAGCTCTTTGTTGAACCCGAAGGATGGGAAAGTGTCGAAGTATATGTAAATGGTTTTTCTACCTCTTTACCTGAGGAAGTGCAGTACGATGCCCTTCGTAGAGTAGAGGGTTTTGAGGATGTAAAGTTCTTCAGGCCCGGGTATGCTATCGAATATGATTTTTTCCCTCCAACGCAGTTAAAGCACTCACTGGAAACAAAACTCATTGATAATCTGTTCTTTGCGGGTCAGATAAATGGCACCACCGGATATGAAGAAGCAGCCTGCCAAGGCCTGATGGCTGGTATTAATGCACATCAGAAATTACGAAATCTGGAACCGCTTATTCTTAAAAGAAGCGAAGCCTATATTGGCGTATTGATCGATGACCTTATAAACAAGGGTACCGAAGAGCCTTATAGGATGTTTACTTCCCGCGCGGAGTTCAGGACCTTGCTCCGGCAAGACAATGCAGATTTACGATTAACTGAAATAAGCTATAAACTCGGGCTTGCTTCGGAGCCGAGAATGGAAAAAATAATGGAAAAAAGGAAAGGCGTTGAGAAAATAAAGGAAATTCTGACACATTTCTCCATAGCACTGGACGAATCAGCACCTTACCTGATCCAAAGAAGCACTGCAACCTTATCACAAAAACAAAAAGCAATTCAATTATTATTAAGACCGGATATCGACCTCATATCTCTTGCAAAAGCCATCCCGAGATTAGGGGAAGCTTTGGGTAGTTACTCCCAAGAACTCCTTCAACAGGCAGAAATTCAGATCAAATACGACGTCTACATAAAAAAGGAAAAGGAGTTGGCAGAGCGAACAAGTGACCTGGAAAATATGGTAATCCCAAATAATTTCAACTATGACAGGCTTTCCTCCTTGTCAAGCGAAGCCTTACAAAAATTTAAAAAAATACAACCCGAGACGCTGGGTCAGGCAAGCCGCATCAGCGGCGTAAACCCAACAGACATTCAAATTTTAATGGTCTATATGGGCCGGTAACTTCAAGATTACAGCCCATAGCGTTTGCTTATTTCAAGCATTCTTTCAATCGGCTTTTTGGCGGCTTTTAGTATCTCAGTGTCCATAACAATCTCCGGTAATTGATATTTCATGCACAGGTACAGCTTTTCCAGCGTGTTCCGTTTCATGTGCGGGCAATCATTGCATGCACAATTATTAGTCGGCGGTGCAGGGATAAACGTCTTTTCCGGAGATCTCAGTTGCATTTGATGAACAATCCCGGTTTCGGTGGCAACAATATATTCTTTTGTACTATCGGTCGTGGTGTATTTAAGCAACCCGGTTGTTGATCCTATGTAATCTGCAATCCTCAAGATGGGTTCTTCGCACTCGGGATGTGCAATCAGCTTTGCATGTGGATGACGCACTTTTAATTTAGTGATCTTCTCTAGACTGAATATCTCATGGACCATGCATGTACCATTCCATAAAACCATATCCCGCCCGGTCTTTTTAATCAAATATGCGCCTAGGTTCTTATCTGGAGCAAAAATAATCTTTTGCTCCATCCCCACGCTCTCAATAATTTTTTGGGCATTGCTTGATGTGCATATGATATCACTCATCGCTTTTACTTC